>DAITAW010000020.1:0-38312 GCA_036824055.1 Gaiellaceae bacterium
AGTCCTCGATCGGCTGCAAGGTGGCGGCCGTCGGCTTCAGCTGCGGGACCATGTCCCCGGAGAGGAAGCGCGAGGACGTGCGTGGATAGGTGATTGCCTTCTTGCTCTCGTACAGGGACTGCGCAGCCTGCAGCGTGCGCCGAGCGGAGAAGCCGTAGCGCCGGTTCGCGTCACGCTGGAGCGAGGTCAGGTCGTAGAGAAGAGGCGCACGCTCGGACTGCTCCTTGCGCTCGACCTTCTCGACCGTCCCGTCCTGGCCGGAGACCTTGGCGACGATCGCGTCGGCGCGCGCGAGGTCACCGAAGATCCGCGTTTCGTCGCCCTCGAACCAGAGCCCCTGGTACGGCGGTTGGAACGTTCCGTGGATCAGGCGGTACGCCTCGGGAACGAACGCCTGGATCTCGCGCTCGCGCTTGACGATCAACCCGAGCGTCGGGGTCTGCACCCGGCCGAGCGAGACGACGCCGCCGACCCAGGCTCGGCCGCGAATCGTCGCAGCGCGCGTCGCGTTCATGCCCACGAGCCAGTCCGCCTCGGAGCGAGAGCGCGCGGCGTCCTCCAGCGACTGCATCTGCGTGCCCGGGCGGAGCTTCTCGAACCCTTCGCGGATCGCCTGCTTCGTCATCGAGGAGATCCACAGTCGCTCGACGGGCTTCGGCGCTTTCGGGCTCGTTGCCGAGCCGCCAAAGACCGACTCGTACACGTAGGCGAAGATGAGCTCGCCCTCGCGGCCTGCGTCACAAGCATTGATGATCTTGTCGACGTCCTCCCGCTTCAGCAGCGTCTCGATCAGCTTCAGCTGCTTCTTCGACTTCGCGTCGCGGGGCACGAGCTTGAAGCCGTTCGGCGGGACGATCGGCAGGTCGGCCATCTTCCACTTCTTCCACTTCTCGTCGTACTCCTCGGGCTCGGCGAGCTGGACGAGATGGCCGACGGCCCACGTGATCACGTACTCGTCGGACTCGAGGAAGACCGCCTCTTCGCGCGTCGTCCGCGTCTTGGCCGTCGACTTCGCGGCCTCGACGACGTCTTCGTTCGTCGGCTCCTCAGCCTTCTTCTTGCCCTTCTTCGGCTTGATGTCGTCGAGTTTTCGCCGCTGGAAGGGCCCGTCCAGCGCGCCCGCGAGATCGCGGCCGACGGAGGGCTTCTCTGCAATGACAAGGGTCTTCGACATCCAAAACACCATAGCGCCCCTCGGAATGGGCGCCGGGCCGGAGATACTTGGCCGGATGCGGCCCACTCTCCTCTATTCCCTCGCCGCCGCCCTCTCCTGGCCGGTGCTGCGCTGGCTGTACCGATTGCGTGCCGAGGGTCAGGAAAACCTCCCGGTTGAAGGCGGCTATGTCCTCGCGGCCAACCACATCTCGAACCTGGATCCCTGGCCGCTCGGGCTGCCCCTGTGGCCGAAGCGTTTCCTTCGCTTCATGGCGAAATCGGAGCTGTACTGGTGGCCCCTGGGCCAGGCGATCACCGAGGCCGGCGGTTTCCCCGTTCGGCGTGGGGAGCGCGACCTGGAGGCGATCAACAGAGCGGTCGACCTCGCGCGCAGGGGCAACGTAGTGGCGATGTTCCCGCACGGGACGCGGCAGCAGAAAGGGCTCGTGAAGCGCTACCAGCCGAAGGCGCACACGGGCGCGGCTCGAATCGCGCTCGAGGCCGGCGTGCCGCTCGTGCCCGCCGCGATCAGCGGAACCGACCGGCTCTCGAAGCTCGGGCCACTGCGCGTGCGGTACGGCGAGCCGATCCCGCTCGACGACCTGAAGGACGAGGATCCGTCCGTCGCCGCGCGAGAGGCGACGGACCGGCTGATGGCCGAAATCGATCGGCTGGGTGCAGGATTGTGAGGAAGCCTCTGCTCGTGGTCGACGGCGACTCTCTTGCACACCGCGCGTACCACGCATTGCCCAAGTCGATGCGGCGCGCCGAGGGCAAGCCGAGCAACGCCCTCGTCGGCTTCTCGAACTTCCTCATGCGCCTCTGGCAGGCGGAGGCGCCGCGCGCCGTCATAGCCGGCTGGGACACGCTCTTCGTGCCCACGTACAGACACGAGCTTTTCGCAGGGTATCAAGGTGGGCGCGAATTCGACGACGAGCTGCTCGAGCAGCTCGACCTTCTTCCGGAGCTCGTCCGTTCGTTCGGCTTCGTAGCTGCCAAGGGGGAGGGCTACGAGGCCGACGACTTTCTCGCAGCCGCCGTCGCGCAGGAGGAGAAGAACCGCGGCACCGCCGTCGTGGTCACCTCCGACCGCGACTCGTTCCAACTCGCGAGTGAGCGCACGACGATTCTCCAACCGACCC
Organism: Gaiellaceae bacterium; assembly: GCA_036824055.1. Taxonomy (GTDB): domain Bacteria; phylum Actinomycetota; class Thermoleophilia; order Gaiellales; family Gaiellaceae; genus 3-1-20CM-4-69-9. Next base: position 2,298 of record DAITAW010000020.1, read on the forward strand.
GCGGTGTGAGCGAGCTCGCCCGCGTCGGCCCGGCCGAGGTGCGGGAGCGATACGGCGTCGAGCCGACGCAGGTGCCGGACTTCATCGCGCTCCGCGGCGACCCGTCGGACAAGCTTCCCGGCGCGCGGGGTGTCGGACCGAAGACAGCCGCGAACCTCCTGGCGCAGTATGGGACGCTCGAAGCGATGCTCGAGGACGGCCGCTTCGAAGCGCAGGCGGAGGAACTACGGATCTACCGTCGAATGGCAACGCTAGACGCCTCCGCCCCCCTACCTCCCCTCATAGATCAAACCCCTGACTGGGCGGAGGCGTCTTCCTTCGTCAGGCAACTGGGCATGAACGCCCAGGCCGACAGGATCGCCGCTCTGGCCGCGTAGGATCGCCGCCGATCGACGTCCTGACTCATCCGGCGCTGGCGCGCCTGCATCCGACGTTCGGCCTGTTGGAGTCAGCCGACCGGCTCGAGGCCCTGCTGGCGGCGTTCCCCGCGGCGCGCGAAGGACGAGCTGCAGACCGGACGGCTGTCGAGCGTGTACACGCGCCCGAATACCTGGACCTGCTGGAGAACATCTCGGAGCCGTCCTTCCTCGACCCCGATACGGTCGTTTCGGAGACGAGCTGGACGGCGGCGTTACTGGCCGCCGGGATCGCGATCGAGGCTGCCGAGACGTCCGGGTTCGCTCTCGTGCGACCGCCGGGGCATCACGCCCTGCCAGGTCGCGCCATGGGCTTCTGTCTCGTCAACAACGTCGCCGTCGCCGCTCGCCACATGCAAGTCGAGCACGGCGTCGGCCGAGTGGCGATCGTCGACTACGACGTCCACCACGGGAACGGGACGCAGGAGATCTTCTGGGACGACGACACCGTTCTGTTCGTCTCGCTGCATCAGTGGCCTTTCTATCCGGGCACGGGCGGTCCCGACGAGCAACGCGAGACGACCGTGAACGTCCCGATGAACGCCGGCTCAGGTGACGAGGAGTACCTTCTGGCATTCGAGAAACTGGTCGTGCCGGCGATCGAAAGGTTCGGACCGGAGCTGATCCTCGTGTCCGCCGGCTTCGATGCTCACGCAGAGGACCCGCTTGCGCAGATACGCGTCACCGCGCAGGGCTTCCGCGAGCTCAGCAGGCGTTGCTCAGCGCTTGCGCCGCGTGTGGCGGCGGTGCTCGAGGGTGGCTACAACATCGCGACCCTGCCGAGCCTGGTCGCCGCGGCGTTGGAAGGGTTCGCGGATAACACGACGGCCGGCTGAAAGCCGGCCGTCGAAGTCGTTCGCCACAGGTCATTCGTTCCAGCTTCGCTCCGTCCCGGGAGCGTTCAGACCTGACGGAAGTATCGGCCGCGAGCCCCTGGAAGGCATGCCCCAACCCGAGGGAAGGCACTCACCCACGATGGGTGAGTCCCTCAGCCGCGGGCGACGGAAAGAGCCTCGAGCGCTTCGCGGCGAGAGGAGACGCCGAGCTTCCGCAAGAGGCTCTTCACGTGCGAGCGCACGGTGTGCTCGGAGATGAACAGCCGCTTCGCGATCTCGTCGGTGCCGAGGTGGTCGTCGAGGAGAAGAAGCACCTCGAGCTCGCGCGCGGACAGGGTTGCTGCGATCGAGTCGGGCACACCCGAGTTCCGCCCGCCCCCCTCACGTACCTGCTCGAGCAGGCGACGCGCCACGGCTCCCGAGAGCGCGGCCTCGCCTCGCGCAACGCCGCGGAGGAAATCCACGATCCGCTCCGGCGGCTCGCTCTTCAGCAAGTAGCCGGCCGCACCGCCGCGAATCGCACCGAGAAGGTTCTCCTCCGTTCCCGAGGCGGTGAGGACGACCACCTCGCAATCCGGAGCGGCCGCTCGCAATCGCGGCAAGGCACTCAGGCCGTCGAGCCCGGGCATCGAGAGATCAAGCAGGATCAGGTCCGGCGCGAGCCGAGCAGCTGTCTGGATCGCCTCCTCGCCGTCCGAGGCCTCGCCGACCACGTCGAAGCCGTGCTGCGTCAACAGCCCGGCCAGGGCCGAGCGGGTCAGGGGATGGTCGTCGACGAGAAGGATTCGCTCAGTCATCAGGGGTTTCGAGGCTTATCGGCGGACTGCTATCTGCCGACAAGAGTGAACATGCGACAAGACAGCAGGGACGACTTCCAGGCCTGGCTGTGGGGAGAGATCCTCCTGTTCGGCCTGCTCGGCTCCTCGCTGGCGCTCTTCGTCTCGAACCACCAGCTTCAGACGAAATTCTCCTTGCCGCAACTCGGCCTCGTGCTCCAGACCGTCATGGCCTTCGCAGGCGCGATCATCGCGCTCCTGGCCGGGATCCGGTTTGCGGTGGAGGGCCGGCGCCTCGACCTCTTCCTCTGCACCGGTTTCCTCATCGCCTCCGCATCCATCGCGGCTTTCTCGATCGCGCCCGTCCTCGGCGGTGAGCCGGTCCACCGGCCGGAGGCGTGGGCGGGGGTCGTCGGCCGGCTGCTCGCCTGGATGCTGATCGCGGCAGCCCCGTTCGTGTCGGGACGGTCGGGACCGCGGGCCCTTGCGAATACCGCAGTCGCGGCGTGTGCCGTGCTCGTGCTCGGTTGGCTCGCGCTGCGCTCTTCGGCCGGCATCCTGCCTACGATCAATCCCAGCGCCGAGACCCCGGGCTTGCTGACGGGCACGCTTGCCGCTCAGGCACTCCTGAATCTCCTGGCGGTCGTCGGATTCGGGAAACGCTTCTACGAGCGCCGCGAGGATCTCGATCGCTGGCTAGCGCTCGGCTCGACGTTGATGCTGTTCGCTTCGCTCCATTACGTCTTCACGCCTGTGCTCGCTGCCGGCTCGGTGTCGCGCGGTGACGCGTTGCGGCTCCTGGCGTACGGACTGCTGCTCGCGGGAGCCTGGCGCGCGATCAGCTACGCAGAGTTCGGCCGGGCGGTCGCCGAGGAGCGCGCGCGGGTCGCGCGCGAGATCCACGACGGTCTCGCCCAATACCTCTTCGCCATCTCGACGCATGCTTCGATGTTGCAGAACGGAGCGCCGCAGGAAGAGACGATCGCAAAGCTGCGAGAGGCCGCCAACGCTGCGCAGCAGGAGGCGCGCTTCGCGATCCTCGCACTGTCGACCGCAGCGGGAAACGCACCGTTCGACGCTGCCCTCCGTCGCTACATCGAATTCCTCACTGCCGACGGCCAGCTCGAGGTCGACCTCGAGATCGACACCGACGTCAGGCTCGCGCCCGACGAGCAGATCGAGGTCTTCCGCATCGTGCAGGAGGGTCTCGCCAATGTGCGCAAGCACGCGAACGCGACGCGGGCAGAGGTCGTGATCGGCATGCGCAACTACGAGCGCTTCGTGCTGGTACGCGACAACGGCGAAGGCTTCGACGGCGAATCGCCGGCCGCAGGGCAGGGTCTGAAGAACATTCGCGCGCGCACGAAGACGATCGAGGGTGGGTTCACTCTCACCTCGAAGCCCGGGCTCGGCACTGCGCTCGAAGTCGTTCTGCGCACCTAAGCCCTACGCTTCGCCATGTGAAGGATCCCGTCGCACTCTGCGCGGGTGCCGCCAGCGGCTGGCATGCGTCCTGGCTCACGGCGCTCGGGCTTCGATCAGCGGCCGACGCGGAGGCGTGGCTCGCGCTGGATTCGCCCCCTCACATCTACTTCAGCGCGATCACGCTACGCGCGGACACGCCGCCCGAGGCGGTCTCCGGCGCAGCTGCGGCCGTCTGCGACTCGTGGCAGAACATCGACCTCGAGCCGTACGGGTTTCGCGACTGGCGGCGAGAGCCGTGGTTTCTGCGCGGCCCGTCAGAGCCGACCCGCGTTGACCCGCCGCCTGAGCTCCAGATCGTGCGCGTCGCGACCGCGCAGGGGGTCGAAGACCTCGAGGCTGTCAGCGTTCGCGGGTTCGAGAACGATGAAAACGCGACGATCGAGCCCGGCGCGTTCCATCCGCCGACGATTCTCGAAGATCCACGCATGGTGCTCTGGCTCGGTCGAGTCGATGGCAAGCCGATCGGTGCGGCGATGAGCTACTGCACCGACGACGCCGTTGGCATCTTCGGCGTCACGACCATTCCGTCGATGCGCCGCCGCGGCTACGGCACGGCGCTCACGCGCGCGGCGATGCTTGCGGACAGCGGGCTTCCGTCGATCCTCGCTCCCAGCCCGGAGGGGGAGCAGGTCTACAGGCGGCTCGGTTTCGAGCACGTCGGCGAGCTCCGGATCTGGAGCCGAATCACGGCAGACCCGGTCCTGTGACGCGGCGATCGCCGCGCGGGGTCTTGACGAAGACCTGCCAGCTGTACAGCGCGTAGAACATCGTCCGGTCGTCGGCGATACGTCGCGCGTAGCGAAGCACGGCATCGACGTACGCGCCTGATGGGTTGTAGTGGTGCAGCGCGTTTCGCAGATCCTGCGGTGCGCCCGAAGCGTGGAGGTAGTTGGCTGCGCCGATGATTGCGTCGTGCACGTTTTGGACGTTTCCTCCGAGGCCGTAGCGGCGCCAGGTCGCGGGCATGAATTGCATCGGGCCCTGCGCACCGGCTGCGCTCGCGCTGCGAAGCTTGCCGAACTTCGTCTCGACGAAGTTCACGGCTGCGAGCACGTTCCACGGGATCTTGAATCTGCGCTGCGCCGCTCGGTAGTAGCCCAGCAACTCGGACGCGGGGCGTGGTCGGGCGACTTTGATCGTCCGCACGCCGATCGGAGGAGTCAGGCGGTAGAGCTCGCGTTGCGCGGCCACAAGATCGCGGCTGGCCTTTGCCAGGTCTTGCGGCACCAGCGCGAGCGTGCGCGTCTCGAGACGCGTGTTGCGGGTGAGCACTCTGTAGATCCGCTGCTGGTACAGAGCCAGCAAGACGACTGGCTCCGGTGTCGCGGTGCTCTTCTGGTTCCAGTCGTCGATCGCCTGTTTCAGATCTGCCGTTGTCTGCTCAAGCGTGCGGGCCAGCGCCGCGGGCTCGGTTGGAATCGGCGCGTTGACGGTCGGCGGCGCTGCGGCGGCGCCCCCGACGACCAGTAGCCCAAGAAGAAATAGAGAAGCCCGCGCAAAGCGCGGGTTCCAGGCGTCGACTCGGCGACGCCGCATAGAGGCCGTGCGGGCTTTGCCCGTGCGGCCGTCTGCAGTGCAGTCGATGCGTGCGTTACGCAGACGAAATGGAAAAGCCCGCGCAAAGCGCGGGTTCCAGGCGTCGACTCGGCGACGCCGCATAGAGGCCGTGCGGGCTTTGCCCGTGCGGCCGTCTGCAGTGCAGTCGATGCGTGCGTTACGCAGACGAAATGGAAAAGCCCGCGCGAAGCGCGGGCTTTTCTTTAGCAGGCCTGTAAGCCGGATTCTGTTTGTGGTGACCATCCCTCTTTGCAGCAACCCGGTCCCTCGGCGGGCCGCCTGATGGCGGGACCTGTTTGCCTTGCACCGGACGGGGTTTGGCTAGCCGCCGTGTCGCCACGACGCTGGTGGGCTCTTACCCCACCTTTTCACCCTTACCTTCAGCGTCTCCGGAGAATCGCTGTAGGCGGTCTCCTTTCTGTGCCACTTTCCGTCGGCTTTCGCCGCCTGGGCTCGCCCCAGCGTCCTGCCCTACGGTGTCCGGACTTTCCTCGGGTCTCGAAAGACTCGCGGTCACCCGGCCTGCACCCGAATTGTAGCTTCGGTTGTTCCGGGCGGATAGAGAAATCGGCGCTCCCGTAGGTCAGCGCAGACGGATGAATGTCGGCGTCGCAAGCGCCGCCTTAGGACTCGCGGTCACCCGGCCTGCGTATCGAATTGTAGCTGCGTCTCTTCGCCTCCGAGCTCTGCGTGCAGGCTCGAATTGCACTCCGGGCACGTGACCATCCCACCCGCGTGCAGCACGAACTCACCGCACACGAGGCACTCCATGCTGGCGCCGCGGAGCAACGCGTGAAGCTCTTGCTCGAGAGTCCGATGGAGAGGCGCTATTGGGTTCACAGGGAGCGGAAGACCCCCGTGACACGGCCCAGGATCTGAACATGCTGCGCGTAGATCGGCTCGAGCGCGTCGTTTTCGGGCTGCAGTCGCACGCGCCCGTTCTCACGGAAGAAGCGCTTCACCGTGGCCTCGTCGGCCGATTCGTCGTCGCCGGCAAGCGCCACGACGATTTCGCCGTTCCGGGCTTCCTGCGCCCGCTGCACGACCACGAGGTCGCCGTCGAGGATGCCCGCGTTGATCATCGATTCACCCTTCACGCGCAGGAGGAAGTCGCCCTTCAGCGTTTCGGGCACGGCGAGGTGATCCTCGACGTTCTCCTCGGCGAGGAGTGGTCCGCCGGCTGCGATCTGTCCGACGAGCGGCAGCTTTTCGAGGGTCGTCGCAGGCGCCTCGTGGCGTTCACGACCGACGAGCTCGAGGGCGCGAGGCTTCGTCGGGTCGCGCTTCAGCAATCCGGCCCGTTCCAGGTTCGCGAGGTGTGCGTGTACCGTCGAAGGCGAGGCCAGCCCAACCGCTTCGCCGATCTCCCGCACGGTGGGCGGGTAGCCATGTGTGTCGACGTAATCGACGAGGAAGTCCCAGATCTCCTGCTGTCGTCCCGTCAGCATCTCCGCCTCCAAAGGGGGTTAGGTGGTCGATCGAACGTGTGTTCGCCATCCAGGCTAGAGATCCTCCCGGACGTTGTCAACCGAAGTCCGGCCGCGGAAGCGACGAAGCCGGGCCGAGCCCGGCTTCGCGGCGAAAAGTGCGCTGGAGAGGACTTGAACCTCCACGGCCTTTTAAGGCCACTAGGCCCTCAACCTAGCGCGTCTACCAATTCCGCCACCAGCGCCCGAGGGAACGTCAGTGTAGCGGGAGACCGGCAAATCCCCCTGGTCGCGAATCGACCCATTCGGGCGCCTCCCCGCTACGGGAATCGGCTCGACGCCCGGGATCTGACCGCTGCGTAGTCGACGTCTCCGAGCACGTCTTCCCGCCAAGCCGAGAGCCGCGGAGAGACGAGGCGCGCGTCGACGACCCAGGCGACCGGGATCACTCGCGCGAGATCCCGCAGCGCGCCGTCGAAACGCGCGAGGGCCGGGCCTTGCTCGGTGGCCGCGAGCACGGCGGCGAGGAGGTCGGGTCTGTTGAAGTTGGCGAGGGATGCAGCGTCTGCAAGCAGCGCTTCGGTCTGAGGATATGCCGCGATCACACGGCGAAAGTCGGTCGTGACGTTCGTGGCGGAATCTGCGACGAGCACGGGACCGAGTCCAACGTCGCGCCATTGTGCGTACAGCACTCCCGCGCCGAAGCGCAGCACGGGGTCGGGCGGGACACCGATCTTCACCTGCACACGCGGAAGCGCTGCGATGCCTTTCAGCGCGCCGCGAAAGCGCGCCGGGTTTCCCCGCTCGCCGCTCCCCAGGAGGCTGAACGCGCCGGCACCCGTGAGCTCGGGCACGAGCTGCTCGTAGTCGGTGCGGTCGGCGGTCTCCCAGTACGTGCGCCGCACAGATTGGTTCGGGCCACCACGAAAGACGATCAGGTCCTGCGCGAGCAGCCTGCGTGTCCTGAGGGTTGTGCTCAGCCTGGGATCCCGCTGCAGCGCCACGATGTCGCCCAGGGGAACAGGTGCCTCGTCCAGCCGGCCGCGGCGGAACTCGTCCAGTGCAGCGAGCGGGCCGAGGCGCCGGAAGACGACCGTCAAGCCGGGCCGGCGGACGACGACGCGGCGCGTCGAGCCGCTGACCAGCCGGAAGGGGCCCGGGACGAAGCGCGGCGCCGCGGCCACCGTGGTCAATGCGTACGGAAAGCGGCGCCACGCCTGCGCGAGTTGGATGACGAGCGTTGAGTCTGACGGCGCCGCGATTCGGAGTGTGCCGGCGAAGAGCCATCGCGCCGGTGCTCGCTGCAACCGCACGACCCGTCTCAGCGCCGCTGCGATCGACGGAGCGGATCGGCAAGTGAAGGTCCACCTCTTGAAGTCCGGCGACGCCTTCCACGCCGTGCAGAGCCCGGGCACGACGGCGCCGGTGACCGGATCGGTTCGAAGCGGCGTCGAATAGAGAGTGCGCGCGAGGGTCGTCTCGTCGCGGCCTGTCGCGAGTGCGGGGTCGAGCGGCCAGCGGAAATTCGTCAGTGCGACGCGAACGACGTTCGCCGGTCCTGTCGCCTCCGGCGCCTGCGCGCGACGCGCTTGATCAGCACCGCACCCGGCCGCGACCAACGCGACGGCGGCGCAGAGCGCGACTACTTCAGCGCGTGGAAGAGCAGGATGCAGTTGACGACGAAGAGGATGCCGACGACGACGGTCAGCCTCGTGAGGTTGCGCTCGACGATGTGCGTGCCGCCCTGCGACGCGGGCGTGAAGCCCATGCCGCCGAGGCCGGCGTCCCGACCGGAGTGCATGAGGATCAGGCCGACGAGGGCCATGCAGAGGAGTACCTGAATGACGGCGAGCGCCTGGACCATCGCGTTCGCAGGGTAGCAGCGCGATTAATGCGCGACGACTTCGAGGATCGCGTCGATCAACTCCGCAGCGATGCGATCCTTGGTCACGTATCCGGCAGCCCCAGCCGCGCGCGCACGATCGACGTCGGTGCGGGAGTTCGAGCCCGTGAGCATGAGGATGCAAGCGTGCGGCCGCTGCTTGCGGATCTGCTTCGTCGCCTGAAAGCCGTCCATGATCGGCATGGCGATATCCATGAGGATCACGTCCGGCTCGACTTCGAGCGCGAACTGGACGGCTTCGGATCCATCCCCCGCGTGGCCCACGACCTCGAGCCGGTCGTCGGTCGCAAGGATCGCCTCCAGGGCCTGGCCGAACAGGCGGTGGTCGTCCGCGATCAGGACGCGGATCCGGTCTGGCACGTTGACGGCGGCCTCCATGACGGTCCACTCGAAATGTGAACTGTTACGGTCGATTTGTGAAGGGGGACGAGGCACACGAACGGATTCAGAAGCTCCTCGTCACCGGCGACAACCGCCTCAAGCAGGGCGTCGACCCGGCGAAAGCCCGACAGAGCTACGAGCAGGCGCTCGCGGCGGCCCGCGAGGCAGGTCTGGAGGACGCGATCGGCCCGCTCGTCGAGCTCAGGCTGGCCGACCTCGAGCGGCTCGCTCGAGAATCGCCTCCACCTTCTCCGCCTGACGCCTGACGTCGTGCTCCGCCGCCGCCGCACGAGCGGCCTGGTTCGGACAGGGCAGCGCAGCCGCTCCGCGCAGGGCGTCGACGAGCGCATCCTCGTCGACCGGATCCACGAGCACGCCGGCATCGGGAGGGACGAACTCCGGGGGTCCGCCGATTCTCGTGCCGACTACCGAGCGCCCGCAGGCCATCGCTTCGAGCACGGCCTGGCCGAAGGGCTCGATCAGGCTCGGCTGGCACACGACGTGCGCCGCGGCGATTTGCCCGGGAATCCGGTCGTACGCAAGCCGGCCTGCGAGCTCGATCCCCGGCCGGCCCTCGAGCTGTGCACGAAGCGGCCCGTCGCCGACGAATGTCAGGGTGCCCTCGCCGAGCTGCTCGAAGGCGCTCGCGAGGCGGAGCACGTTCTTCCGCTGGATCATCGAACCGACACAGAGATAGTGCGGCGGCCCTTCGGGTGCAGGCTGCACCGTGAAGCGCTCCAGGTCGACGCCCGAGTCGACCACCTCGGTCTTGCCGCGCGCCTCCGGCACCTTCGCTTCCAGCTCGCGCCGCAGGTAGTCGGACACGGCGATGATCGCCGCGGCCCGGCGCGCCACGAAGCGTGTTGCGGCACGGATGCCCGGCAACCAGCCGACGTTGCGCACGTCGCGGCCGTGTGCGGTCACGACCAGCGGCGCTCCGCCGGCGAGCGCAGCGATCAGACCGGTCGGAACGAGGAAGTGTGCGTACACGACGTCCGGCTGGAACCGCCGCGACGCCGCCGAGGTCGCTCGCCCGAGCCGCAGGTATTTCACTTTGCTGCCGCCGCGGCGATCGAGAACCGCGCGCTCGACTTCGTGGCCGCGCGCGGCGAGCTGCTCCTCGAGCCCGCGCACGAACACGCCGAGGTCCGGGTCCGTCGGCCCGGGGTACATCTGGGAGACGAGCAGGATCTTCATCGGCCCCTATACTCCCTGGCCGTGTGACGCGTCGTTGAGCCCGCCCGCAGTTTCGTAGTTCCTCCAGGGAGGTTCCGACCCATTGTCTGAGTCAGTCGTCCACGTCAGCGAGCTTACGAAGGTCTTCAAGGTGCCCGAGCGGGAGCCGGGTCTGCGCGCGGCGGCGAAGGCGCTCGTCCGCCGCAAGACCCGCGAGGTGCACGCGGTCGAGGCGATCTCGTTCGACATCCAGCCCGGCGAGGTCGTCGGCTTTCTGGGGCCGAACGGCGCCGGCAAGACGACGACATTGAAGATGCTCGCAGGCCTGCTCTATCCGACGAGCGGGGACGCCCGAGTGCTGGGGCACGTCCCGTCGCGGCGTGAGAAGGAGTACCTCCGCCGGATGACGATGGTGATGGGAAACCGCAACCAGTTGCAGTGGGATATCCCTGCACTCGACTCGTTCGAGCTGTACCGCGCGATCTATCGGCTACGCCGCGAGGACTTTCTGTCGATGCGAGACGAACTGGTCGAGCTCCTCGACGTCGGCGACCTCGTGCGTAAGCCGGTACGCAACCTCTCGCTCGGTGAGCGGATGAAGGTGGAGATCGTCGGATCGCTCCTACACCGGCCGATGGTGCTCTTCCTCGACGAACCGACGATCGGGCTCGACGTCACGATGCAGAAACGAATCCGCACGTTCGTGGCGGAATACAACCAACGCCATGGCGCGACGGTTCTGCTCACGAGCCACTACATGGCCGACGTCGAGGCGCTCTGCAAGCGCGTGATCGTCATCCACCACGGCCGGATCCTCTTCGACGGAGACCTTTCCAGCCTCGCGAACGAGTTCGCCGCATACAAGACGATCGGCGTGCTCCTGGAGGACGGACAGGCAGAGTTGGACCGGTACGGCGAGGTGATCTCTCGGGATGGAGATCGCGCCATCCTGCGTGTGCCGAAGGCAGAGACTTCACGCGTCGCCGCGCGTCTGCTGTCCGAGAACGAGGTGCTCGACCTCACGATCGAGGAGCCCCCGATCGAAGACGTGATCGAAATGGTCTTCGCGCAGTCGCGATGAGCACCCGGGCCGCACCTCTGCCGGAAGAAGGGCGTCTGCGATCGCTCGTCGACTTCTACTCGACCCAGATGCGGACCTCGGTCGTGGAGCAGCTGCAATATCGGGCCGCAAACTACTTCTACATGCTCGGGATGGTCGCCGAGCCGGTGATCTACCTCGTCGTCTGGTCGACGATCGCGCGACAGCACGGCGGAGCGGTGAACGGGATCACCGCGGGGCAATTCGCCGCGTACTACATCGTCTGGACGCTCGTCCGGAACATGAACATCGTCTTCGGCGCGCCGTTCTGGGAGTGGCGCATCCGGGAAGGTCGGCTTGCCGGTGACCTGCTTCGACCCCTGAACATTCTCCACTACGACCTGGCGTACTTCGCAGGCTGGAAATTCGTGGTCGTCGCGCTCTGGCTTCCGATCGCGGTCGGGCTCTCGGCAGTGTTCCACCCGGACCTGCATCCGTCCGCCCTTCAGATCGTCGTCTTCATCGTCGCGATCTGGGGTGCCTACTTCGTGCGGAGCATGTTCCAGGCGACGATCGGGATGCTGAACTTCTGGACGACGAGAGGCGCCGCCGTCTTCGATCTCTACATGGCGACCGAGATGCTGCTTTCCGGTCGGCTCGTGCCGTTGCAATTGATGCCCGGCTGGGTGCAGACGCTCGCGAACTTCCTCCCGTTCAAGTCGACATTCGGCTTCCCGATCGAGTCGCTCGTCGGGAACCTCTCTGCGCGTTCGCTTCTGCTCGGGGTCGGCGCCCAGGTGATGTGGATCGCGATCGGCTACGTGCTGTTCAGGTTCGCGTGGCGCGCGGCGATCAAGCGCTTCTCGGCGGTGGGGGCGTGAACACGGCCCGGGTCGGTTGGTTGTACTTCAAGATCGGGGTGCTCAACGAGCTCCAGTACCGGGTCAACTTCTTCGTCCAGCTCTTTCAATCGCTGATCCAGGTGGGAACAGGGCTCGTCATGCTCTCGCTCGTCTATTCGCACACGACCGAGCTCAACGGCTGGAAGGAATCGGACCTGTTGACGCTCCTCGGCGTCCAGATCCTTCTCGGCGGGTTCATCCATACGTTCATCCAGCCGAACATGGAGCTGCTGATGCAGGACGTGCAGCAGGGAACGCTCGACTATGCGCTGACGAAGCCCGAGGATTCGCAGGTCCTGATCAGCGTGCGGGCCGTACGCATCTGGCAGGTCGTCGAGGTCATCTCCGGGCTCGTCCTGCTGTTCGTCGGACTGGCTGGAGTCGAGAGCTCGGTCGGCTGGCGGGAGGCGCTCACTTTCGCATTCGCGCTCGGAATCGGGGTCGTGCTCGTGTACTGCTTCTGGCTCATTCTCACCACCGGGGCCTTCTGGGTCGTGCGCATGGAACACGTGCTCGAGCTGTTCGAGGGCATTTACCAGACCGGCCGCTGGCCGGTCGGCGTCTATCCGGGCTGGCTGCGCTACAGCGTGACGTTCCTCGTGCCGGTGGCGTTCGCCGTCACCGTGCCCGCGGAGGCGCTCACGTCACGGCTTCATTGGGGCACGCTCGCGGTCGCGGTGGGATTCGCCGCCCTGCTGTTCGCATTTACGCGCTGGTTCTGGCGCTTCGGGTTGCGCCACTACTCCGGCGCGTCGGCGTAACCACCCCCTTAGCATCAACGGCTGTGCCGCGCTCGAGGCGCCATCCAGCAGTGCTCGCCCTCGGGCTCGGATTGCTGGCCGTGACCGTCGCAGTCAGCGCGATGATCCCGGCGCTGCGGACAGCCGACTGGAGCTTGACCGCGCTGCCGCGTGTCGCGGCGAAGACGGGGATGGGCAGCGCGGCACGTGCCGTGGATCCCGGGTTCCACACGGTTCAGCACTCGGGCTACGACGGACAGTTCTACTGGGGAATCGCGGTCGATCCGCTGGCGACGGGTCACGTCCATCACTTCTTCGACAAGGCGTCGTACAGGTACGGCCACCCGCTCTACGGCTGGCTCGGCTGGCTTCTCAGCGCGGGCCACGCGCGCGCCGTGCCACTTGCGCTCGCGGTCCTCGGGCTCGGCTCGTTGTTCGTTGCAGCGGCGGTTGCGGCGGCCCTCGGGCTCGGCCGCGGCCGCTTCGGCTGGGAAGGGCTGTTCGTGGCGCTCAATCCGGGACTGATCAGCTCGGCCGCCCACGACCTCGCGGAGCCATTGGCGGCGGCACTGCTGCTGGCAGCCTTTGCGAGTTACGTCCGCGACCGGCGCGCGCTCGCCTGGACCTGTCTCGCGCTTCTGCCGTTGTCCAAGGAGCCGCTCATCGTGGTCTTGCTCGCAGTCGTGGCGTGGGAGCTCGTCGAGCGCCGGCGGCGGCGCGCCGCGCTCTTCGCCACCGCGGCGATCCCCGCGTTGCTCTGGTGGGCCTATGCGCGAATTCACCTCGGCGCGTGGTTCACCTCGGGCGACACCGCACTCGGCGAGCCGCTGGCCGGTTGGCGCCGGGCTCTCTTCCACGGTCGCTACGCCGGAGCGACCGGCGCCGTCACACTGGCGATCACGGTCGCCTTGATCGTCCTGCTGACGGTTGGCGCCCTGCGTGCCTTCCGTCTGCGGGGACCGGTCGACCTCACGTATCTGGCACTCGCGGCGCTCGCCGCTTGCCTTGCGCCGAACGCGACGGTCGCATTCAGCACTGCGCTTCGAAACATCGCGTTTCTGCTCGCGCTCGTCCCGTTCGTCCTTGCCTCCGCGCCGCTGCTACCGACGCCAGACGTTGAGCTCACGCGCGCTGCGCGTCGTACAGGCCGAACTCTTCGCGAAGCGCATTCGAGATTTCGCCGATCGTCGCTCGTGCGCGCAGCGCCTCACGCATCGGGACCATGAGGTTGCTGTCGCCACGCGCGGCCTCGCGCACCGCCGCGACGGTCCTCCCGGCCTCGTCGGCATTCCGTTCCGCGCGGACTCGCGCCGTGCGCTCGAGCTGCCGTTTCTCGGCCGCGGGATCCAGCCGGTGCAACTCGATCGGCTCCTCGTCACCCTCCATGAAGCGGTTGACGCCGACGATCACCCGCTCGCCCGCCTCGACCTCCTGCTGCCAGCGAAACGCAGCTTGCTCGATCTCGCCTTGCACAAAGCCTTGCTCGACGGCAGCGACCGCACCCCCGAGCTCGTCGATGTGCTGGATCAACTCCCAGGCCTTCGCCTCGAGCTCTTCGGTGAGCGCTTCGATGAAGTACGAACCGCCGAACGGATCGGCCGTGTCGGTGCCGCCGGCCTCGTGTGCGAGCAGCTGCTGCGTTCGCAGGGCGATCCGCGCCGCACGCTCGGACGGCAATGCAAGCGCCTCGTCGTAGCCGTTGGTGTGGATCGACTGCGCTCCCCCGGCAACGGCGGAAAGCGCCTGAATCGCGACGCGCACGATGTTGTTCTCGGGCTGCTGGGCCGTCAGCGTGGAGCCGCCCGTCTGCGCGTGAAAGCGCAGGGCCTGCGCCTTCGGATTCGTCACGCCAAAACGCTCGCGCATGATACGCGCCCACAGACGCCGCGCCGCTCGAAACTTCGCTACCTCCTGGAAGAAGTGGTTGTGCGCGTTGAAGAAGAAGGAGAGACGCTCACCGAGCTCGTCCGGAGACAGCCCCGCTGCGACTGCGGCCTCCGCGTACGCGATGCCGTTGGCGAGCGTGAACGCGAGCTCCTGAACGGCCGTGGAGCCGGCCTCGCGGATGTGGTAGCCCGAGATGGAGATCGGGTTCCACTTCGGGATCCGCTCGGCGGCGTACGCGAACAGATCCGTCGTGATGCGCATCGAGGGTCGCGGCGGGAAGATGTAGTTGCCGCGCGCGATGTACTCCTTGAGGATGTCGTTCTGAACCGTGCCTCGGAGCTGGTCGCCGCTCACGCCCTGTTCCTCGGCGATCAGCTCGTAGAGCAGCAGCAGGAGCGCGGCAGGCGCGTTGATCGTCATCGACGTCGAGACGTCGGTAAGCGGGATCCGGTCGAAGAGCAGCTCCATGTCGACAATCGAATCGATGGCCACGCCAGTGCGCCCTACCTCGCCGACCGCCCGCGGATCGTCGGAGTCGTAGCCGAGCTGCGTTGGCAGGTCGAACGCAACCGAGAGCCCCGTCTGGCCGCGCTCCAGGAGATAGCGGAAACGCTGGTTCGTCTCCTCCGCAGACGCGAAGCCCGCGTACTGGCGGATCGTCCACGGACGTCCGCGGTACATGTCCGGGTAGGGGCCGCGCGTGAACGGAAACTCGCCCGGAGCCTCTAGCTCGCCGGGCGCGTCATATGCCGTGTAGACCGGCTTGATCTCGATGTCCGAGTCGGTGCTGCGCTCGTCGCCGGTTGTCGCCACCTGACAATCGTAGAGGGGCGAGGCACAATCGGTCCATGATCGCCGCCGCTGTCGCCCGCCGGCGCCTTGTCCTGCCATCCGGTAGCGGGGCTCGGAGCGCTCACGTACACACGCGGCGGCCGGCAACACGTCTTTGACCTGGGAGATTGCCGGGATCGCGTCCTGCAACTCGGCGCAAACAAGAGTCAGCCCGTCACCACGCCTGATGGGCTGTTCGTCGCGACGGTGAGAGCGAGGCGACACGGCGACCGGGGAACGAACGCGATCGAGGTGCGAAATCGCAACACCGGGACGACCCGAACCATCTACCGCGTTCCAGAGTCGTATCGCAACATCCCTGCGGGCGCCCCCGGCCCGATCGTGCTCTTTCGCTGGTCCGGGGACGCACGGTGGCTCTTCTTTGCGATCGACCCACAGGGCTCCGCCTCGATTGCGGCCGACGGACTCATGTTGCAAGTCATCTCGAGAGACGGCGGACGGCCGCACCGGATCGGCCCGACTCTCGCCTACTCCGATTACATGAGCTGGTGCGGCGGCCGACTCGTCTTCTCTGGCGGCGGCAACCGACTCGCGACGACCAACAAGCACCTGCTCGTCGCCTCCCCTCCGACCTGGCGTTCCAGACCCTTGATCAAGACTCCGAAACGTGCGTGGGGCTCGCTGACCTGTGCCCCCGGCGGTCGCTCGCTCGTGGCGCAGTCGCAACCGACGCGCGAGGACTACAGCTTCATCGCAACGAAATGGGAGCTCTGGCGCGTCGGAATGAACGGCTCTCAGAAGCGGCTGACCTCGCCACCGCCGGGCTTCGCCGACGAGTCGCCGCGCTTCTCGCGCGACGGCCGATCGATCTTCTTCGTGCGGTCACGCCGCGGACTCGGCCGGCTCTTCGCCCTCCACGGCGCACGGCTCTCCGGCCCACTGCTAACCATCGGCTACAACCTCGGGTACTACGGCCGCCGCGCCTGGTGGCTCGACCGGTGACGAGCTACTTGTAGCGGTAAACGATCCGGCCGCGATTGAGGTCGTACGGCGAGAGCTCGATCTTCACCCGGTCGCCGGGGAAGATACGGATGCGGTAGCGCCGCATCTTCCCGGCCGTGTATCCGAGCGTCTCATGGCCGCCGTCAAGCGCGATCCGGAAATAACCGTTCCGCAACGCCTCGACGACCTCGCCGTCGAGCTCGATCTTCTGTTCCTTCTCAGCGACTACGCGTCCTCTCTACTGAGGAACGACGTTGATCGCTTCGGGGCCCTTCTGGCCCTCGCGCGACTCGAACTCGACCTTGGCACCCTCGGTCAGCGACTTGAAGCCGTCGCCGGCGATGTTCGAGTGATGCACGAAGAGATCCTTGCCGCCGTCCTCGGGGGCGATGAACCCGTATCCCTTGGCATCGTTGAACCACTTGACGGTACCGGTTGCCACGTAATTTCCTCCCTTGATTCTTGACGTCGAACAAGTAGAGGAAGGCTGGAAAGCACTACCGGTACTCGTCCTGATTGCCCGGACAACGTAGCAGCCTCCTGTCGCAAGCGCGCTCTCAGGCCGGTGTCGGAGCCGCGTCGCGCAGATCCTCGTCCGAGAGGACCCGCTCGATACCCGCCGCCGCGTAGGCGTCGGGCCCGTCGAGCGTCTCGCGCTCGAGGAGCGCCAACGCCAGCTCGTCCAGCTTGGAGCGATGCTCGCGAAGCAACGCAAGGACATCCTCGTAGGCCTCGTCGACGATGCGCCGCACTTCCTGATCGACGAGTTGCTGGGTTTGCTCCGACGGTGCGGCTGCTCCGGGCAGGAACGTTCCCTGGCTGTCCACAGCGATCACCGTCACCGGGCCGACCACAGGGCTCATCCCCCAGCGGCCGACCATCTGACGCGCGATGCCGGTGAGCTGTTGGAGGTCCGACTCGGCGCCGGTGCTCAGCTTCCCGAACACGAGATCTTCGGCGGCGCGGCCGCCGAGTGCGACCCTGATCAGTGTGAGTAGATAGTCCTCGTCGTAGCCGTGGCGATCCTCTTCCGGCGAAGACAGCGTGACGCCGAGCGCGACGCCGCGAGGGATGATCGACACCTTCCTCACAGGGTCCGCGGCCGGGCTGATCATGCCGACGATCGCGTGCCCCGCCTCGTGGTAGGCGGTCCGTTCTCGATCGGCCAGGCTCAGCACGATGTTTCGCTCCGCCCCGAGCAGCACCCTCTCGAACGCGTCGTTGAAGTCCTCGGTGTTGACCAACTCGTGCCCGCGTCTGACAGCAAGCAGCGCCGCCTCGTTGACGAGATTCGCGAGGTCGGCGCCGACCATTCCCGTCGTGCTCGCAGCGAGACTGTCGAGATTGACGTCCTCCCCGAGCGGGACGTCACGCGTGTGCACTTCGAGGATCCGTTGACGGCCTGCGCGGTCGGGCGGTTGCACTGCCACGCGCCGGTCGAAGCGACCCGGACGTAGCAGCGCGGCGTCGAGGATGTCCGGTCGGTTCGTCGCCGCGATCACGATGACATCGGTCGAGGGGTCGAAGCCGTCCATCTCGGTGAGGATCTGGTTCAGCGTCTGCTCGCGCTCGTCGCCGCCTCCTCCTCCAACCTGCCCCGCCGAGCGCGAGCGGCCGATCGAGTCGAGCTCGTCGATGAACACGATCGCAGGCGAGGCCTCCTTCGCCTTCTTGAAGAGATCTCGGACACGTGAGGCGCCGACTCCGACGATTGCCTCGATGAACTCGGACGCGGACATCGAAAAGAACGGCACATTCGCCTCGCCTGCGACGGCCCGCGCGAGCAGCGTCTTGCCGGTTCCGGG
Organism: Gaiellaceae bacterium; assembly: GCA_036824055.1. Lineage (GTDB taxonomy): Bacteria > Actinomycetota > Thermoleophilia > Gaiellales > Gaiellaceae > 3-1-20CM-4-69-9. The sequence continues at coordinate 20,422 of DAITAW010000020.1, forward strand.
GGGCCCGCTGAGCAAGACACCGCGCGGGATCCGTCCGCCAAGCCGCCCGTACCGCTGTGGGTTCTTGAGAAAGTCGACGATCTCCGTCAACTCGTCCTTCGCCTCTTCGATGCCCGCAACATCGTCGAACGTCACGCGCTCCGACGAGGCCTCGTAGCGGCGCGCACGAGAGCGCCCGAACGAGCCGAGTGCCGAGCGCCGCCTCATCAGCAGGACGAGGAGCCCGATGAGGAGGAACGTCGGGCCGAAGCCGTACAGCAACGTCTCCCACCACGCGGCCGCGGATTGGAGCGGCTCGGCGTTGATCACGACCTGGTTCTGCTCGAGGAGCTTCGACAGTGCGGCCGTGTCCGCGAAGGAAGGAATGAGCGTCGAGAACCCTTGTGCGCTCCGAGAGCCGCTACCGGTCGGCGGATACCGCACAGGAGTCTTGAACAGCCCCTGAAGTGATGCTCCCTTGGAGGTGATGCGGTCGACGTTCCCCTGTCGAATCTCGTTCAGGAACAGCGGGCTGTACGGGATGCGAATCAGCGGCGGCTCGGACAGCGAGCGAGACGCGACCCAGTAGTTGAGGACGAACGCCGCGATAACCGCCACGGCGACCCATCTACCGATGGGCCCGAGCGGACGACTTGGCGGTCTCCAGCCGTGCTTCGAACCGTCGCGATCGACCGGCCGACGAGGCTCTTTGCCGGGATCGGTGGTCCAAGGGATGCCGCGCATCGCCTACTAGGCTGCTGATCATGCGCGTCTCCGTCAAGCTCTTTGCGGGTCTGAGGGAGCGCGCAGGCTGGAGCGAGCGCGACGTTGGGGGAGTGGAACGGGTCGCCGACGTCTGGCCGGCGCTCGATCTCGGTGACGAGCCGGAAGGTCTGCTCTACGCGGTGAACAAGGAGTACGCCGACCGTGATCACCCGCTCGCCGACGGCGACGAGGTCGCCTTGATCCCACCCGTCTCGGGCGGGGCTTTCCGGCTCACCGCGCAACCTCTCTCTCTCGATGCGGTCGTCAACGAGGTGCGCTCGGAGCAGGCCGGCGCGATCGCAACCTTCACCGGCACGACCCGACTCCAGTCGCGCGGCCGCACAGTCCTTCACCTCGACTACGAGGCGTACGAGGAAATGGCCGAGCAGGTCATGGCCCAGATCGCTGCAGACTTGCAGCGCCGCTACGACCTCTGCGAGATCGCGATCCACCATCGAACGGGTCGCGTCGAGATCGGCGAGGCGAGCGTGGTGATCGCGGTCTCCGCGCCGCATCGCCAGGACGCACTGGCGGCGTGCAAGGACGCGATCGACTTCCTCAAGGACCAGGTGCCCCTCTGGAAGAAGGAATTCTACGAGGGTGGCGAGGAGTGGATCGGACGCGGTTCGTAGCAACAGGTCGATTGCCTCGCGTGAGCAATAGGACCTGCTCCGTTGGGACAGATCAGCGTCCCGTGGGCCGTGTGGCCCATTCCCCGGCCGGGTGAACCCTGCGAGCGTTGGGTCGTCTTCCGCCGTCAGGGAGGCGAGGCATGACAGACATCGACCAGGACCGCTTCGCGCTGATCGCAGCGCTCACGAAGGCCCACAGGGCACGCCCTGACGACTACTCGAACCCGGGCACCCTGATCGCGATGAGCGACGAAGGGCTCCGTGCGTACGCACTCGGGCTGCTCCAGCTGCTGGAGGGAGCGCCGGGTGGCGACAGCTTCGAGACCGAGCTACGGCGGGAGCTGCGAGTGATCTTCCACGACACCACGAGTGCGTCCCGCCACGACAGATACGGATAAGAGGTAGCTGGGCGTCCGCTACTCCTGAGGCTTCCCACCTGCGCCGAGACAGTGACGGAATCGGTGGTAGTCCATCTGCGTCTTGTACGGGACAGGAGACAGGACTTACCGTCCTCCACCCGTGCGATACGACGCATACCTCTCGAAGGACGACACCAGACGCAGGGTCGAGATCGACCTCGATGCGCAGTTCAAGCCTGGCGACGAGTTCCGCTACGGCCACGACATCTACATCGTGACGAGAGTCGGTCCAGGCAAGGACGGGTCCAACCTCATCCTCTTTGCGGACCTCCTCTGGCACCGGCCTGAGTAGGCGCAGGCGCAGCGGCGAAAGAGAGGGACGGAAGGGCGGATGGAGAACCGCCCTTCCGCTTGAGGGGACAGGGACGAAAGAAGCGGCGAGCTTCCCGGTTGGCGGGCTGCGGCTTCCCGCCATTCCGGTCCCTGCTGTCCATTAGGGAGATCGGCCCTGCTTGCGCGGGCAACGTATCGCCCGAACGAGGGAGAGAAAAATGCCTGTCGCTACTGGACTATCTGCGCGCCTAATGGAAACCCAGCTACCACACGCCCCAAGGCTCCTGGGCGACCGCAGTCGGGCCGATACCGGTAGGCACAATGACTGACATGGAGCAATACCCCCGAGAGTGGCGCGAGTACGAGCCGATCCAGCCGAAAGGCTTCGACTGGCGCGGGCTCTTCCGCAGGCTCTGGGCTCCCATCGCCGGGATCGGTGCGTTTCTCGCGAAGTTCGGCGTCGTCCTGCTCAAGTTCAAGTTCCTGTTCTCGATGTTCGTGTCGGCCGCGGTCTACGTCTGGATCGGCGGCTGGTGGTTCGGGATCGGGCTCGTCGTGTTGCTGTTCGTGCACGAGATGGGACACGTGCTCGAGGCGAAGCGACAGGGCCTCCCGGTCTCGGCGCCGCTCTTCATCCCGTTCATGGGTGCGCTGATCACGCTCAAGCAGATGCCGCACAACGCCTGGCGCGAAGCAAAGCTCGCGATCGCCGGCCCGCTCCTGGGCTCCGCCGGCGCTCTCGCTCTCTACATCGCCGGCGTCGCCTACGACTCCAGAGCGCTCAAGGCGATCGCGTTTCTCGGCTTCTTCATCAACCTCTTCAACCTGCTCCCCGTGGTACCCCTGGACGGCGGACGCATCACGGCTGCTTTGCACCCGGTGCTCTGGGTCGCGGGCTTCCTGGGCCTGGTCGGCCTGGTCATCTGGCGGCCGAACCCGATCCTGATCCTCATCTTGCTCGTTTCGGCCTCGGAGCTCTGGCGGCGCTGGAAGATGCGCAGCCATCCAGAGATGCAGAACTATTACCGCGTCGAGCCGCACCAGCGGGTGATCATCGGGGTCCTCTACTTCGGCCTCGCGATCCTGCTCGTGCTCGGCATGCACGCGACGCACGTGCCTCGCAGCTTCTGATGGAAGACAGGCGGATCCTCTCCGCCGAGGAGAAGACCGAGGACCTCGAACAGGACATCGCCCTGATCGCCCAGGAGTTTCGCGAGGGTTTCGAGGCAGTCGACAAGATCGCCCAGCCGGCGGTGACCATCTTCGGGTCGGCGCGGATCAGGGAAGACAACCCGGTCTACGCGGAGGCACGGGCGACAGGCCGCCGCTTCGCCGAGCTGGGGTGGGCAGTCGTGACCGGCGGCGGGCCCGGCGTGATGGAGGCAGCCAACCGTGGCGCGAAAGATGGCGGCGGGCTCTCGGTCGGCTTCAACATCCAGCTGCCCCACGAGCAGGCCCCGAACCCGTATCTCGACATCTCGCTGACCTTCCGCCACTTCTACGCGCGGAAGACGATGTTCGTGAAGGCGGCAGAGGGCTTCGTTGTCTTTCCCGGCGGCTTCGGGACCGTGGACGAGCTGTTCGAAGCGCTGACGCTGATCCAGACGGGAAAGGTGTTCCATTTCCCGGTCGTCCTGTACGGGAGCGACTACTGGGGCGAGCTGATGGGGTGGGTCAAGGGCGAGCTGCTCGCCGATCGGATGATCTCCCCGGAGGATCTCGACCTCCTCTTCGTCACCGACGATCTCGACGAGGTCGTCCAACGCGTCCGCGACGGCTATGAGCGGCGGTCGCCGGTGACACCCGCGGCTCCGGTCAAGGCAGACGCGCAGTAGTGACGAAGTAGCCTCTACCCATGAGGTTGCGCGACCTGCCTTCGGTGGACGCGCTCGCGCGCGAAAGCGAGGACCCACTTGCCGTCGAAGCTGCGCGCAAGGTTGTCGCGCGGGCGCGGGAACTACTTCAGCGAGGCGACGATCCCGGCGACCTTCGGGCGAATTTGCAAACAGAGCTCAGTGCGGCCCGCGTCCCGCGCCTGCGCCGGGTGATCAACGCCACCGGCGTGATCGTGCACACCAACCTCGGTCGTGCTCCGCTCGCCGAGGCGGCAATCGATCGTGTGCGCGAGATCGCGCGCGGCTACTCGAACCTCGAGTACGACCTGACTGCAGGTGGACGTGGGTCGCGGCAGGACCACGTCACCGACATCCTGAGCCGTTTGACCGGCGCGGAGGCGGCGCTCGTCGTGAACAACAACGCGGCCGCCGTCATGCTCGCGCTCGCAGCGCTCGCCGAAGGCCGCGAGGTCCTGGTCTCGCGCGGCGAGCTGATCGAGATCGGCGATGGGTTCCGAATTCCGGACGTGCTCGAGAGATCGGGCGCACGACTGCGCGAGGTCGGGACGACGAACCGCACGCGCGCGGCCGACTACGAGAACGCGATCGGACCGGAAACGGCCGTGCTCCTACGTGTCCATCAGTCGAACTTCCGCGTGGTTGGTTTCACAGAGCAGCCTTCGCTGCGCGAAGTGGCGGACATCGCGGGCCGACACGATCTGCCACTCGTGGATGATCTCGGCTCCGGCGCGCTCGTCGACGTCGGCGACGAGCCGACTGCGCGTGGAAGCCTTGCAGCAGGCGCCGGCCTCGTGTGCTTCTCGGGCGACAAGCTGCTCGGCGGCCCGCAGGCGGGGATCGTCGTCGGCCGGGCAGATCTCGTCGAGAAGCTTCGCCGCCATCCGCTGCAGCGCGCTCTGCGCGCGGACAAGCTGACGCTTGCTGCGCTGGAAGGAACCCTCGCACTGGCGGTCGACGCGCCCGACCAGATTCCGGTGCTGCGCATGTTGCGCGAGCCGCCTGAGGTAGTGAAAGCGCGCGCCGCGCATCTGGCCGAGCTCGTCGGCGGCGACGTCGAAGAAACCGTTGCACGTGCCGGCGGCGGATCGCTCCCGTTGACGGAGCTCTCGAGCTTCGCGTGCGCTGTGGAAGAAGGTCTGGCCGTCAAACTGCGGGCGGGCGATCCACCCGTGATCGCGGTCGTGCGCGACGGCAGGACGCTGCTTGATTGCCGGACGCTGAGCGACGGTGAGGTCGAGGAGGTCGCCGGGGCGGTTCGCCGGTGCCGCTGACGGTCGGGACGGCGGGACACATCGACCACGGGAAGACGTGGCTCGTTCGCGCGCTGACCGGGAAGGACACCGACCGGCTGCCGGAAGAACAGGCGCGCGGCATCTCGATCGACCTCGGGTACGCGCCGCTCGACCTGAACGACGGGCGGCGCCTCTCGCTCGTGGACGTCCCGGGACACGAGCGCTTCGTGCGCACGATGGTCGCAGGAGCGAGCGGGATCGACCTCTTCCTCCTCGTCATCGACGCCGGCGAGGGCGCACGGACGCAGACCCACGAGCACCTGGCGATCCTCAGATTGCTGGGAGTCGATCGTGGCGTGGTCGCAGTCACGAAGGTGGACGCCGTTGAGCCCGATGCGGTCGAGCTCGCACTCGAGGAGGCCCGCGAGCTCGTCCCCGGCTCGGAGATCGTGGCCGTGAGTGCGAAGACGGGCGCAGGCCTAGCCGAGTTGCGCGCCGCTTTGGCACGCGCCGCCGTCGAAGGCGAACGCGCCGACGCCCCGACGCGACTCTATGTGGATCGCGTCTTCAAGCTGCGCGGAATCGGGACGGTTGCGACCGGGACTCTCTGGTCGGGAAGGATCGCGACGGGAGACGTCCTCCGCGCGGAGCCTGGGGGACGCGAAGTGCGGGTTCGCAGCGTGCAGGTCCACGACCGTGAGGTCGACGTTGCGGAAGCCGGCCAGCGTGTTGCGGTCGCTCTCCCCGGTGTCGGACGGAGAGAACTCGGCCGCGGCGACGCACTCGTGGAGCCGCAGGCCTATGACCTCAGCTACCGGCTCGACGTCGAACTGGAGGAGGTCGCCCCGATCCCGCAGCGTGTGCTCGTCCACCACGGCACGACGACGATGCTCGCCCGCGTCGTGCGCGCGGATCGCTTCGCTCAGCTGCGGCTCGACGCAGAGGTCGTCGCCGCTCGAGGAGACCGCGTCGTGCTGCGCGCAGGAACGACGGTCGGCGGAGGAGTCGTCATCGACCCGGCTCCCCCGCGTCACGCCGACCCGAGGCGCTTCGAGCGCAGCGCCCGCGGTGAGGTGCTGATCCACGCCCCTGTTCTCGGAGCGGAAGGCACCTGGTCTTTTTCCGCTGAGTGGCTCGCAGAGCTTCGCGGCGAATACGAACGGCGACTGGAGACAGCCGATCCGCTCGATCCCGGCGTGCCGGCGCCGACGCAAGCCTGGGCGGCAACCGTCGTGCCGCTTCTCGGTCTCGAACGGCGCGGCAACAAGCTCTATCGCGCCGGGGAGAAGGGCAGACTCGGAGCGCGCGAGCAAGAAGCCGCCGAGTTAGAGGAACGACTTGGGCTGGAGCCGGTCAAGGTCGAGGACGCGGGACTGGCGCGCTTTCTCGAACAGCAGGGCCGCCTGGTGCGCGTCGGCGACGGTTACGCGGTCTCGCCGGCCGCGTACGAGCAGGCCCGCGTCGTCCTGGTCGAGGAGTGCGAGCGTGCCGGAGGCATTACGCTCGCACGCTTTCGCGACCTGCTCGGGATCTCCCGCAAGAGCTCCCAGTCTCTCCTCGAGCGCTTTGACGCGGACGGAATCACCCGGCGGACGGGTGACAAGCGAGTCCTGAGACGCGCTACGACGAGTCGCTCGTGAGAGTTCCCGAGGACGAGGGATGTTGCCGCGCCGAAAAACGCCCGATGCTGAGCGTGGCGTAAGTCCTCAACTGCGGAAAGGCGGCATCCATGCTCGAAGTGCTGAAGAGCAAGCTTCGTGGCTTCCCGACTGGGAACCTCAGCCTGCGGATCGGCTCGTAGCAAGGTTGAAGCGGAGTACATCCGGTCGGTGGTAATGCCCGGCCGGATCGAAACGCTGACGTGCCTCATAGAGCCGTTGCGGATCGAGATCGGCGTAGAGAATGCCCTCTTCGTTCCACAACGGCCCGGCGAGGTAGCTCCCGTCCGGCGCAAGAATGGCCGAGCCGCCGCTGCCCACGAGATCATCGCCCTCGGCAAGCGGCACGTCGGGCGGGTAACCGGAAGCACGCTGGAACACGCAGCAGCTGAGAACGAACGAGCGCGACTCTCGGGCGATGTGCTTCATCGAGTCGTGCCAGTCCTCCGAGTCGTCGGCCGTCGGCGCGAGATAGACCTCGACACCGCCCTGGTAGAGCGCGAAGCGCGCGAGCGGCATCAGGTTCTCCCAGCAGATGAGCCCGCCGACCTTGCCGACGTCGGTGGCGATCGTCTCCAGTCCGCGGCCGTCGCCCAGGCCCCACACCAGCCGTTCGTGGTTCGTAGGCATCAGCTTGCGGTGGTGGAGTGCCAGCTCTCCCTCGGGTGAGTAGACGAGCAGCGAGTTGTAGATCGTGCCGCCGTCGAGCTCGTTGACTCCGACGGCGAGCCAGAGGTCGTTCGCACGCGCGATCTCGCCGAGTCGATCCGAATCGGGGCCGGGAACGGTGATCGACTGCTGCATCAATCGCGCGAAGACCTCGCGTGCTGCTCCTGCTTCCGGACCGCCCCAGCCGGCGAGGTAGCGAACCCAGCGATTGGACGGGTAGACGGGGATGAAGGTCTCCGGGAAGAGCGCAAGCCGTGCGCCTGCGCCCGCGACTTCGCCGACGAGACCTTCGAGCTTGTCGATCGTGGCCGCGCGATCGAACGTGACCGGCTCGGCCTGTACGCATGCGACCTTGACGACGCCCTCCACGAGGTGAGCCTACGCCTTCCGAAGATCTGCCACGAGCTTGTCCTCGGACTCGTAGTCGAACTTCAGGTAGTCCGCTCCACGCGTCAGCACCTCGCGCCAGTCTCGATTCGTCGTGGCCTCGATCAGCCACCGGACCTGGAGGGGAAGCGCCTCGGCCCAGGTGGTCGCAGGTCGGTAACCGAGCTCCTGCTCGGCCTTTGTCATGTCGACCAGCATGGGCTTCGGCGCCGACCAGGGCGTCTGGCCGACCTCGCCGCGACCGGCCGGCTCATCGAGGAGCACTTCCTCGAATTGGTGGCCGGCGGCTTCGCCGATCGCGCGGGCGATCTCCAGCACCGTCGGTGGATCGGGATCGCCGCAGTTGAAGACGCCCGTGCGCGGGTGCGCGGCGATCAGTCGCACGAGCTCGCCGATGTTCTCCGACGCGCTGGTATGGAAATGCCCGGCGCCGCGGTTCGTGAGCACGACCTGAGGCCGCCGGTCGAGTGCCCGCTTGACGAAGAACCACTCCCGGCCCATTCGATCGCCGCGCCCGTAGATCGCGCACGGCCGCACGATCGCCGCCGGCATGCGCCCGTTCTCGAGCAGGATGCGTTCGAGCTTCGCCTTCTTCGTGGAATACGTGTCGTCGCCCGGCTCCACGGTCGATTGCGTCTCGGGAATCGGGACCGGGAACTCGGGAAAGTCGTCGACGCCCTGAGCCTCGTCGAGCGTGCGGCCCTGTTCGTCGGCGTAGACGGACGCGGAGGAAATTGCGACAAGGGCGCCTGCATCGAGCTCGAGCAGCTGTTCGGCGTGCGCCGCCTCGAATGGGACGACGTCGACGACGAGGTCGAAGCCGTTGGCAACGGAGAGCGCGCCTTCTTCGTCTCGGTCGAGCGCGACGTGTTCGAAACCGGCCGGCGCCGGTCGCTCGGTCTTTCCGGCCACGGTGACATCCCAGCCGTCCGTGGCGAGCGAGCGTGCGATCGCCGCACCGACATTGCCGGTGCCACCGAGGATGAAGGCGCGGTCGGCTATCGGCGTCTAGATCGCGACGACCGGATCGCCGACGGCGATCTCGCCGTCGCTGAGAATGTCGGCATTGAGCCCGCCGCGATGCACGAACGCCTTGATCACGCCGGGCTGCGTCATCGACTCGAGATGCGAGCACGGCTCGCAGAGCTCGACACCTTCGCACTCGACGTCGCCGATGCGGAAGCGCTTGCCGACGAGATCGTTGACGTCGATCCCACGGGTGAGGACGTTGCGGCGCGTTGCAGCAGGCTCGATCGACACGTCGCCGTCGTTCGCAACCGCAGCCATTGCTTCGGCGGCGATGAGGGTGACCCCTCCTCCCGGCGGCGCGTCGCCGTCTGCCCAGAAGTAGCGGTTCCCCTCGAGACCGCGTCCCGCGAGCGCACGAACGCGTTCCACCGGAGTCGGGAGCTCGCCGGACTCCGCCGCGACGAAGATGGCTTCGACCTGGCCGCTCACGATCTAGACCCTACCCACCGTGCCCGCCGCCGCCCGGGGTCTCGATCGTGACGATGTCTCCTGTCGCCAGCTCACGGGTCACCTTCGCGGGAAGAGGCTCGCCGTTGATCGAGTTCCGTCCGGACGATCCCGGTTCTCCTCCACGCTCGCCCTGAGGCTGGTGACTGCGACGCTCGCTGATGATCGACAGCCTGCAGTCCTCCAGCACCCGCAGCTCACGCAGGACGCCGTCGCCGCCTCGATGCCGTCCGGCGCCGCCTGACCCGAGCCGGAGCGCATAGCGCTCGACCCGCAACGGGTACTGCAGCTCGAGCGCTTCGACCGGCGTCGAAAGCGTGTTCGACATCGCGACGTGCACCCCGCTCGGCCCGTCCGCGTCCGGACATGCGCCCTGACCGCCGCCGATCGTCTCGTAGTACGTGAAGCGGTCGTTGCCGAGCGTGATGTTGTTCATCGTTCCCTGCCCTTGCGCCGGGACGTCGATCGCCTCGCCGAATGCCCGCATGACGACGTCGACGATTCTGGACGACGTCTCGACGTTGCCCGCGGCGACCGCGGCCGGTGCGCGGGCGTTGACGAGGCATCCTTCCGGCGCCGTGACGGTTACGGGGGCGAAGGCGCCGCCCGATGCCGGCACATCGGGGTCGATAAGGACGCGGACGACGTAGAAGCACGCGGAGCGCGCGACCGACAGCGGGCAGTTCAGATTGCCGTCGTGCTGCGGCGAGGTCCCGGTGAAGTCGATCTCGACTGTGTCGCGCTCGACCGTGACCGTTGCGTGCAGCTCGATGTCTCCGCCGATCGCCTCCAGCACGTCACGGGCTTCGAAGCGGCCGTCGGGCAACGCGGCGATGCCGGCGCGCATCCTGCGTTCCGAGTAGGCGAACAGCTCGTCCATCGCGGCGACGACGGTGTCGCGCCCTCGGCCCTCGCAGAGCTCGGCGACGCGCTTGTCCGCCAGGCGGTGCGCCGCGAGTTGCGCGCGCAGATCTCCGTGACGCTCCTCGGGGTTGCGCATCCGGGCGACGAGGCCCGCGATGACCTCGTCATCGAGCCGCGTCGGCGGAATCACGACGCCTTCCTCGTCAAGCGTCCGCGAGTCCGCCGGCATCGACCCTGGCTCGCGCCCGCCGACGTCGGCGTGATGCGCGCGCGTGACGGCGAAGCCGATGTCGGTTCGCGACACGAGCGTGATATCCGGAAGGTGCGTCCCGCCCGCGTAGGGATCGTTGAGCGCCCAGACGTCGCCGAAGGACGGGTCGTGCTGCATCACGGCGGCGACCGCATCGGGCATCGCGCCGAGATGCACGGGGATGTGCTCGGCCTGCGCAACCATTCGACCGCGCTCGTCGAAGAGCGCAGTCGAGCAATCGCGGCGCTCCTTGATGTTCGCGGAGAACGCCGAGCGAACGAGCACCGCGCCCATCTCCTCCGCGACCGCGCGAAGGAGGCTGCCGACGATCTGGAGCTCGATCGTCACTGTCTGGTGAGCCTCAGCATGCGACCATCCCTAGCCCCCACCCACCCCGGGGGAATCCAGCACGTGGCGCCGGCGAGCTCGACGACGGCCGGGCCCGCGACCGTCGTTTCTTCGCCGCGCGGAAGGTCGATTTCCGGTCCCTTGCGGATCGCTGCGGTCCGCACAGCCACGAGTTGGACCTCACGGTCTCGGTCTGCGAAGCCGTACTGCTCTTCGTGCGCGCGATGAAACGCTTCGGCCAGACCTTCCTGTAGCGGCAACGTCAGCTCGAACGACTGCCCCGCGTAACGGAGATCCGCCTCTCCTTCCTGCGGCAGCTCGCCTGCGTCCGCGAGCGGCACGAGGTACGAGCGCACCTCGTCACGCCGCTCCTCCGACGCGACGAGCCCGAGCGCGGACAACACGCCCGCGGCTTCCGGGACCAGCACCGTGCGGATCCCGAGGTCGTCCGCGAGCTCGCACGCGTGCAGCGGACCGGCGCCGCCGAACGCCACGAGCGCGAAGTCAGCCGGATCGTGCCCGCGCTCGACCGAGACGACGCGCAACGCTCGCAGCATCTCCGCATTGACGACGTCGATCACCGCTGCCGGATCGATCCCCACGAGAGCGCAGTCGGCGGCGCCACGGTCGAGCTCGACGCCGCCTGCCAGCCGTTCGGGCAGCCGGTCGAGCAGGAGGTTCGCGTCGGTAACGGTGCCCTGCGTCCCGCCGCGTCCGTAACACGCCGGTCCGGGATTCGCGCCGGCGCTCTGCGGCCCAACACGTAACGCACCGCCGGTGTCCATCCAGACGAGCGAGCCGCCGCCCGCGCCGACCGTGTGCAGGTCGACGGTCGGAAGGCGGATCGGCAGGCCGTCGACGGTGCGTTCGCTCGCCCGCTCGGCGCGACCGCCGACGATCAGGCACACGTCTGTCGACGTACCGCCCATGTCGAATGCGATCGCGTTCTCGATGCCTGCCAGCGCTGCCAGCCGCGCCGCGCCGACCACACCCGCAGCCGGGCCCGAGACGAGGATCGTCGCAGGATGCTCGGCCGCCTCGTCCGGAGTCGACACGCCACCCGAAGAGCGCATCACGAAGGGCGCAGGCAGTCCGGCCGCCGCCGCGGCAGCAGTCAGCGCGCGCAGATAACGCGCCACGACCGGGCCGAGGTACGCATCGGCCGCAGTCGTCGAGGCACGCTCGTACTCGCGGAACTCGGGCGCGACCTCGTGCGAGCCGACGACATGGGCGCCGGGCAGCCTGCGCCGAAGCTCTTCGACAACTGCGCGCTCGTGCGACGGGTCTCGGTAGGCATGAAGCAGACACACCGCCACGGCCTCTGCGTCGAGGTCCGGCAACGTGCTCAGGTCGAGCGGCTCCAGCTCCCCTTCCGGCCCCATGCGCCCGCGCACGCCGTGCGAGCGCTCGAGCGGAACGAGCGGCTCGGGCCACGCCGCGCAGGGGCGATAGAGGTGGGCGCGCGTCTGCCTGCGCAGGTGCAGGAGATGCTCGAAGCCCGCGTTGGTGACGAAGGCAGTGCGGGCTCCTTTGCGCTCGAGGAGCGCGTTGGTCGCAACGGTCGTCCCGTGTGCGAACCGTTGGACGCGTTCGGCTCCTGCAGCCCGCGCTGCGGCGACGACCGACTCCTCCTGGTGCGTTGCCGTGAGAACCTTTGCGGTCGTGACGCGGCCGCCGTCGAGTACGACCGCATCGGTGAAGGTCCCGCCCACGTCGACGCCGAGCACAGCCATTCAGGAAGACTGACAGCGTGGCAATCCGCGGGCTCCTCTTCGACTTCGACGGCCTGCTCGTCGACACCGAGACTCCGTCCCGGCTCGTCTGGGAGGAGCTCTATCGCGAGCACGGTCACGAGCTGCCGCAAGATCAATGGGCGACCCTCATCGGCACGATCGGCGCGCCTTTCGATCCATTCGGGCATCTCGAGGAGCTCGTCGGCAGGCGCCTCGACGAGCAGGCGCTGAACGCGCGTCGCCGCGCGCGCGAGTACGAGCTCATCGATCTCGAAGAGCTCCGGCCCGGTGTCGAGCAGTACTTCGCCGAAGCGGAGCGGCTCGGGTTGCGCACCGCCGTGGTGAGCAGCAGCGACGACGACTGGATCGCGCGTCATCTCGGCCGCCTCGGCCACCTCGAAGGCCTCGACACGATCGTGGCCGCCAACGGCAACACGGAACGGGCGAAGCCGCGCCCGGACCTCTACCTCGAGGCGCTCGACCGCCTCGGGCTCGAACCGCAAGAAGCGATCGCCTTCGAGGACTCCCCGAACGGCGTCACCGCCGCGAAGGCAGCGGGCCTCGTCTGCATCGCGGTCCCGAACCCGATGACGGCGACCCTTGCGCTCGACGACGCCGACCTCGTGCTCGAATCGCTCGCAGACGTTCCGCTGCCCGAGCTGCTCGAACGGTTTTGACGGCGCTGCCGTGGATCAGGCGACAGCGCTCGTCATCCTTGCTTCGATCGTGATTCCAGTCGCGATCCTGATTGTCGTGTGCTGGTTCTTCTGGCGGCACCGTCACGACGACTGACGCCGGCTGACGACCCTCTCTACGGGTAGGGGTTCGCGGGATACGGGGCGGTGGTAGTGGTCGGGGGAGGCGGGGACGCCTTCACGACCGCGGTTCCCTTTGCGGAGACGGCGTACCACCTGGCGCCGAAGGCGACGTTGCCTTCGCCGTTCGTCTGACCGGCCTTCTTGTCGAGCGTGAAGGTGTAGAGCGGGTGTTTGTTGTAGGTGAGCTGCCGGCTGCCGTTGCTGCGCCTGATCGTGCTGAGCAGCGACGCCTTTACGCCGGACCCGGCGATCGGCTTGCCGACCTGGAGGGAAGGCGGCCAGAACTTCGCGCAGCTCCCGTTACAGGAGCTCTTGCCGTTCTTGTCCTTGGCGAACATGTAGAGCGTGTGGCGTTTGGAGTTCACCAGGATCAGGCCCAGCTTCGTCCTGCTGAGGGACACGGATCCGGTCGTTCCGGTGGCGCTCCGAGCGACGGAGCCCACAGCGAGGAATCCGATCACACCCAGCATCGCCAACAACGTCAGCACGATGGACGTGTGGGTCATCGCGTCGCGCGAGGACACCTGGCTTTCTCTGTTTCTTCCATCGTTGATCTCTTGCATTGTGGACGCTCCTTTCTCGATCGTTCCTACGCCAGAAGAAGCCGGCCGGTTTGGGCTACAACGAGACCGGCGTGTCGGGCACCCAGTCCCTCGTGAGGTAGAGCCAGAACGCCAGGCCGTTGTACCTCCCGTAGCGTCGGAAACGCCGTTGCACGGTCGTGTCACTGGCCTTGCGACCGTTGACCTTCGCGTATTTGGGGCGTGTCCACGAATCCAAGATCAGTCGGGAGTGCCGCCCGAGGAGCATCATCAGATGGGCCGCGCCATACGGCCCGATTCCGGGAAGGGCCAGGAGCCTCGACGCAACCTCGTCGTCCGACAACTTGGCTTGGATGCCAAGTTCTTCGATCTCGAATGCCCCTGCGACCACCCCGGACGCGAGCGCGTGGAGATACGCGCTGCGGTACCCCGCTCGGACCGTCTCGCGATAGAAGCTCTCCGGAACCGACGCCATCGCCTCCGCGGTAGGAAAGGCGCGGGCGCCACTAGCACTCGTCTCGCCGAGATCGTCGACGAGCGCGGTGACCATACGCACCGTTGCCGACCACGCGACGTTGGTCGTGCAGATCGTCTTCACCGCGGCCTCGAAGACGGTGGGCGTTCGAAGCATCCGACCCGATCCCGCAGCCGCCCACGAGAGATCGGGATCATCTAAGACGAGCGCATAGAACTCGGACAGGTCTTCGTCCAGGTTGAGGATTTGACGAACCGCCGCCGTGAGGTCCCGTGCGGCCTGTTGACCGAGCTTCCGCCCCCCGACCTCGACCCGTGCGAAGCCCCGCCGGCCCGCGGAAATCCGAATCGTTCGCGGCTGTGCGCGCGGAAGTGCAAGCGTCGTCGTATAGACACGCTCCGCCTCGTCAACATGGCCGGGCCGCAGGTCTGCCACGCCGTGGGACATGAAAGTCCTCATCAGGTCCACGGGCTCCCCCTTCGGGCCTCGCAGCGGTATCTGCAACTCGCTGGACACATCACTCAACCTATCGAGGCAGCATGTCCGGTTAGTGTCCGCCTCGGAGCGGCTGGGGCCGGTGCCCCAATTGGTCTTCAAAACCAGTACGGCGTCGTAGCCCGACGCTAGGCAGGTTCGACTCCTGTGCCGCTCCGTCCAGCTTTTTCCCTGCTCTGCGCCCATTTTGGGCCCGCCAGAAAATTGCCTCCGGGGTGTTGACTGCTGAGCAAGATCGGCCGGCCGGGCGGCTGTACGGCGTGCCGGACCATCGCGCAACTGTCGCGCAGAGTTGCTCTGCCGGCCTCGTAAGAGCTATGTGTGTCGCTCGTGGTGGCACGTTCTGAGTCCAGGTCGACCGGGGTTGGGAATGAGGTTCGCCGCCGGCGGGAGGGCATTCAGGTGCGGCACGCGCGCCGCTGCGCCAGCCGAAGCGGCGGCGACTGCTCGTGCGCCCCGACCTATCAGGCGCAGGTCTGGTCAGCCCGGGATCGCAAGCCGATCCGCAAGACCTTCCCGACCGTCGCCGCCGCCCTGGCCTGGCGACAGGAAACACAGGTCGCGCTGCGGCGAGGAACCCTGCGTGCGCCGACTGCGACCACACTGGCCGAAGCGGCCGACGCCTGGCTCACGGGCGCTGAGGCGGGAATCATCCGCACCCGTTCAGGCGACCCCTACAAACCATCTGCGCTTCGCAGCTATCGCCACGCGCTGCAGAGCAAGCTCTTGCCCGAGCTCGGTCGACTTCGCCTCTCGGCGATTCGGCGCAACGATCTCCAAGACCTCGTCGACCGGATGGTCGCAGCAGGCCGTTCACCGAGCACGGTCCGAAACACGATCCTGCCCTTGCGTGCGATCTATCGCCGCGCACTCGACCGCGACCAGCTTGCCGTCAACCCGACCCTGAAACTGCGGCTGCCCGCCGTGCGCGGCAAACGAGACCGAGTCGCGCGAGCCGACGAAGCCGTGACCCTCCTCGCTGTTCTACCGCCAGAGGACCGTGCGCTCTGGGCCACCGCCCTCTACAGCGGCCTCCGCCGCGGAGAGTTACAAGCACTCGAATGGACCGACATCAACCTCGACGACGCGCTCATCCATGTCAACCGCTCCTGGGATTACAAGGCCGGTGTCATCCCACCGAAAAGTCGCGCCGGCAACCGCCGCGTCCCAATTACCAATGTGCTGCGCCAACACCTTCTCACCCATCGCCTGCGCCAGGGCCACGGCCACCACGGCTACGTCTTCGCGAACAGCAACGGCCGCCCCTTCGACCCAACAGTCATTCTCGCCCGAGCGCGAAAGAGATGGAGGGCCGAAAAACTCGAACCAATCACCCTGCACGAATGCCGCCACACCTACGCCGCCTTCATGATCGCCGCCGGCGTCAACGTCAAAGCACTCAGCACCTACATGGGCCACACCAGCATCACCGTCACCCTCGACCGCTACGGACACCTCCTCCCCGGCAACGAACACCACGCCGCAGCACTGCTCGACACATGGCTACAAGCCAACGGCGCACCGTGTGAGGGGGAGGCTCGGTTCGACTCCGTGGAGGGGCCGGTTGAGGAAACAGCGGGTTTCTAAACCGCGTGCATTGGTTCCGACATCGATGCTACTTCGGAGCAGCTTGACGCGAAGACATGGCAGAAGGCCTACCAGCACAACTTCGGGTTGATCCGCCGTCCGCGGGTGAGAGACTGGCTCCGAGTGGCTCCGCCCGACGACGACAACCAGCTCAGCGCACAGCTCGCCGAGTCCTCGGCGAGGTTCGCGCGGTCGGCTCTCCAGGCGCAGCACGACGACCACCGCGTTTTCCTGCTCCACGCCGCGACGGCGCTGGAGCACCTCGCGAAGGCCGTGCTCGCTCGGCGCCACCCGAGCCTGATCGCCGCGTCCAACGACTTCGAGTCGCTTCTCCACGCCTGCGGCGAGTCGACGGCGGCGCGCCGACCGCGATCGAAGATGCGGACGATCAACGCGGCCGACGCGATCGGCCGCGCCGGCCGGTTCGTCCCCACGGTGGATGCGCTTGTCCCCGACCTCGAGCTCTTGATCCTGGTGCGGAACGGAGTCGCTCACCTCGGCGAGGCTTCGTCTGACGACGCTGACGACGTGCTCGTCCCGTACCTGAAGGCTTCCGAGGAGCTCCGCGCCGAGCTCGATCTGGACCGCGCGGTCTACTGGGGTGAGTTCGTCGATCTCGTCGACTCGGCGCTGAAAGAGAACGTCGAGAAGGCGCGTCTGCGCGTCGAGACGGCACTCGCGATCGCACGCCAGGAGTTCGAGAGGCGGTTTGGAGCGCTCGATGACGCGACGAGGCGGGCGATGCTCCGCGTTATCGAAGCCGGCTACGCGCCGGAGAAGTACGACGAGCAGCTGCTCGACTGTCCCGCGTGCGACACACCCGCCCTCGTCTTCGGATCAGTGAAGGTTGAGATGGACGAGGACTGGGACCACCACGACGGCGTCCTTATCGGCGTCCACCCCTACTTCACCTTCATCCCAAGCGGCCTCCGGTGCAGCGCGTGCGGTCTCGAGCTGGAGGGCCGCGACGAAATGGATGCCGCGGGGATCGCGGAGCCGTGGCAGCTCGAGGACGTCGACGAGCGCGACTTCTTCGGCGGCGACGAGGACTGGTGATGCGACGCAGCGTGCTACGCACCTCTGCGGCTGCTGCCCGTAGCACCAGGCACGGCGCGTGCAGCAGCGCGAGGTTGTCCGTCCAGCCAGCCCAGAGCGCGGCGGCGCGTGGGGTGCACAAACTCAGCCGCCTATCGAATTCACTCGATTTGCAGGAAGATCGAATTTACGCACCCCCACGCTGTTCAAGCCGTTTTGGGCTTGCATTCGCGCGCTGATTGGTGGATCATCCGGCGTTGCTGGCTACCGGGGTAGGAGGGGGATGATGGCTCGTACGCCGCTGTTGCGGTTGGTTCAACGGCTTGCCGGCGAGCATCAGGAGGATGCCAACGCCCACCCCACCAAATCTTGTGGAGGTAACGCGATGAGCAGACGAC
>DAITAW010000088.1:0-9901 GCA_036824055.1 Gaiellaceae bacterium
GAAAGCTCGGATGGTGCACAGAGGTGCCATCGGCATCATCTACCTCGAGCCTAAGAGCGTCTAACAAAATGCTTTGAGTTGCCTGAAACAGATCAGGCTGCAGGCGACAGTGAGGAACGCTTCGTGAACGTCGGCGCGCCGCTCATACCGGATCCGTAGCCGTCGGTACTGATGTAGCCAGGAGAGTGTGCGTTCGACGACCCAGCGTTCGCTGCCGAGGCGCGAGCCGTGGTCGGTGTTGCGCTTGGCAATGATTGGTCTGATCCCGCGAGCGCGTAGCGCCTGCCTGTGCCGCTGGGAGTCGTAGCCGCGGTCGGCGATGAGCGTCTTGGGTCGTCGACGGGGCCGCCCGCGCTTGCCGCGGACAGGTGGGATCGCCTCGACGAGCGGCAGCAGTTGGGTCACGTCATGTGCGTTGGCGCCGGTGAGCAGGCAGGCGAGCGGTACGCCGTTGGCGTCGGTGATCAGGTGGTGCTTGCTACCGAGCTTGCGTCGATCGACCGGGCTCGGCCCGGTCTTGTTGCCCCCAAAAGCGCGCGCAGCGAGGCGGAGTCGCAGACAGCCCCTGAGAGGTCGAGTCGTTCGGCCTGGCGGAGTCTGGCGAGCAGCAGTTCGTGCAGGTTCTGCCATACGCCCGCCCGCTGCCACTCGCACAGACGACGCCAGCAGGTCATACCCGAGCCGTAGCCGAGCTCCGGCGGTAGCCGCTGCCAAGCGATCCCGGTTGTGAGCACGAAGAGGATTCCGCTCAGCACTCGTCGATCGTCGATCCGCCTGCGGCCCGGATGGCGGTAGCGTCGCGTCCTCTTTGGGAGGAGTGGCTCGATCAGTTCCCAGAGTTCGTTGCCGAGGAGGGTTGTTGCCATCGAAGAACCTCCCTTCGTCCGAGGATGTGCAGCCGGTGACTGGCTGCATTTCTAGAAGTAGGCTCTCAGAGATGCCCTGCCCGAACTGTGGCACCGAGAACCCGGAGAGCGCGAAGTTCTGCAATGGCTGCGGAGGCTCGCTGTTACCGGTCTGTTCTTCGTGTGGAACGAGCAATGCCTCCGGCGCACGGTTCTGCAGCGAGTGCGGTGCATCGCTTGCCGTGGATGTAACGGCGGCGACGCCCACCGCCGCAGCCGCCGCTCCGAGGGCGACTCCTGCCGCCGAACGTCGCCTCGTCTCTGTCCTGTTCGCCGACCTGGTCGGGTTCACGCCGCTGTCGGAGTCGCGTGATGCGGAGGAGGTGCGGGAGCTGCTGTCGCGTTATTTCGACACGTGCCGGCGGCTGATCGGGCTGTATGGCGGGACGGTGGAGAAGTTCATTGGCGACGCCGTCATGGCGGTCTGGGGAACGCCTGTGGCGACCGAAGACGACGCGGAGCGGGCGGTCCGCGCTGCCCTCGACCTGGTCGCCGCCGTCTCGGCGCTCGGCGACGAGGTCGGCGCGTCCGACCTGCGCGCCCGCGCCGGCGTCCTCACCGGCGAAGCCGCCGTCACGATCGGCGCCGAGGGAGAGGGCATGGTGGCCGGCGACCTCGTCAACACGGCGTCGCGGGTCCAGTCGATCGCCCCACCCGGCGCCGTCTACGTCGGCGACGCCACCCGGCGGGCGACCGAGCAGGCGGTCGTGTACGAGGACGCCGGCTTGCACGAGCTCGAGGGCAAGAGCGGCCTCTTCCCGCTCTTCCGTGCCCTGCGCGTCGTGTCCGGCGCACGAGGCTCCCTGAAGCCGCAGGGACTCGAGCCCCCGTTCGTCGGCCGCGACCGCGAGCTGCGCCTGATCAAGGAGCTCTTCCACGGGTCCGCCGATGACGGCGCGGCCCACCTCGTCTCCGTGACGGGGATCGCCGGAATCGGCAAGTCGCGCCTGGCCTGGGAGTTCTTCAAGTACTTCAGCGGGCTGCCGCAGGTCACGTACTGGCACCGCGGCCGGTGCCTGTCCTATGGCGAGGGCGTCACCTATTGGGCGCTCGCCGACATGGTCCGCATGCGTTGCCGCATCGCCGAGGACGAGCAGCCGAGCTCCGCGCTGCAGAAGCTGCAGGCCGTCGTCGCCGAGCACATCGTCGAGGAGGACGAGCGCCGCTTCGTCGAGCCGCGCGTCGCGCACCTGCTCGGCCTCGAGGAGGGACAACGCTACGAGCGCGACGACCTCTTCTCGGCTTGGCGGATCTTCTTCGAGCGCCTGGCCCAGGTGAACCCGGTCGTGATGGTGTTCGAGGACATGCAGTGGGCAGACGACTCGCTCCTCGACTTCATCGACTACCTGCTCGAGCACTCGCGCAGCTTCCCACTCTTCGTCTGCGCGCTGGCACGCCCCGAGCTGCAGGAGTTCCGGCCGACGTGGGGAGCGGGCCGGCGCAACTTCACCTCGATCTACCTCGAGCCGCTGCCGCCGGCCGCGATGGAGGAGCTGCTCACCGGGCTCGTGCCAGGGCTGCCCGACGAGCTGCAAACCCAGATCCTCCAGCGCGCCGAGGGCATCCCGCTCTACGCGGTCGAGACCGTCCGAATGATGCTCGACCGCGGCGCGCTCGCCCAGGAGGGCGCCGTCTACCGGCCGACGGGGCCGATCGCCGCCCTCGAGGTCCCGGAGACGCTGCACGCGCTCATCGCAGCACGCCTCGATGGCCTCGCCGCCGAGGAGCGCCGGCTGCTCCAGGACGCGTCCGTGCTCGGCAAGACGTTCACGAAGCGCGCGCTGGCAGCGCTTGCAAACCCCTCCGAGAGCGGCCTCGAGCCGCTGCTCGCGTCGCTCGTACGCAAGGAGCTGCTTGGCATCCAGGCCGACCCGCGCTCGCCCGAATACGGCCAGTACAGCTTCCTCCAGGACCTGGTCCGCCACGTCGCCTACGAGACGCTTTCCAAGCACGAGCGCAAAACTCGGCATCTCGCCGCGGCCGCGCACCTCGAGTCGGCTTTCCCCGACGAAGAGGAGATCGTGGAGGTGCTCGCCTCCCACTACCTGAACTCATACGGCGCCGCGCCCGACGCGGAGGACGCGGGTGCGATCAAGGTCAAGGCGCGGGCGATGCTCACCCGCGCCGGCGACCGTGCCGCCTCGCTCGCGGCCGCCCGTGAGGCGCAGCGCTACTTCGAACAGGCCGCGGAGCTGGCGGACGACGCGGTGGCGCGAGCAGAGCTCGAGGATCGCGCCGGCCGGATGGCGTGGCGACGAGGACGAGGAGAGGAAGCGCGCGCGTTTCTCGAGCGGGCCCACTCGACCTTCGAGGAGGCGGGTCTAACCCACCCGGCGGCCCGCCTGTCCGCTCGTCTCGCCGACATCGACTATCGCGAGGGGCACATCGCCGAGGCAATCGCAAGGCTCGAGCAAGCGCTCCAGACGCTCTCAACAGAGGAGCCGGACGAGGACGTCGCCGGCGTGGCTGCGTCGCTGGGGCGGTATCTCATCCTCTCAGACCGGTTGGAGGAAGCCGCGCCGCAGATCGAGCACGCGCTGTCGCTCGCCGAGGGACTCGATCTTCCGGAGGTCTTCACGCAGGCTCTGACCAGCAAGAGCGTCGTGCTCATTCGGCAGAACCGGTTGGAGGAGGCGCGGATCCTGCTGGAGGCGGCGCTCGCTAAGGCGGAAGCCGAGGACTTGACCATGGCGGCAGCGCGGGCCTCCAACAACCTCGCGGTCGTGCTCGAATCGCGCGACCGGTATGCGGAGTCGCAAGTCGCGATCGACCGGGGGATTGCGTTCGCCCGCCGGATCGGCGACCGGCCCTGGGAGACTCAGATGCTTGCCGGTCAGATCAGCACGCTCGTGCTGCTCGGACGCTGGAACGAGGCGCTTGAGCTCGCGGCAGACGTCGCGGCGGCCGGCCTGGTTGGCGTCACAAATGAAGTCCAGCTTCTGCATCTCGTCGAGGTCGATTGCTGGCGCGGGCAGATAGAACAAGCGAGGGCTCGACTCGACGGTCATCCCGCAGCTCTCACGGAGGATCTTCAGACACGATCGGTCTACACGGTCCACGAGGCGATGGTCCTGCGCACGGCGGGCGACGCTCGAGCGGGACTCGAGGTGATCGACCGCGAGCTCACGCGGACCGTCGACGAGCTCGGCGTTAGCTACGTGACCCCCAAGCTCATGCTCGTGGAGGCGCTCGAGGGGGCATTCGAGGCCGGCGACAGGCCGAAGCTTGAGAAGCTCCTCGGCACGATCGAGGAGCTCCGTCCCGGGCAGCGCCCGCCGATGCTGACCGCGCACGCGGCCCGCTTCCGCGCGAAGCTTGCGTCCGACCCCGCGGAGGCGGAGGCGGGATTCCAGCGTGCCGAGCAGATGTTCCACGAGTACGAGCTGCCTTTCTGGCTCGCGGTCACGCAGCTCGAGCACGCCGAATGGCTCGCCGGCCAAGGTCAGCCAAGCCAGGCTGAACCGCTACTCGCCGAGGCCAGCGAGATCTTTGAACGGCTCCAGGCAAGGCCCTGGCTCGAGCGAGTCACAGCAGCTGCCCAGATGCAGCAGCCCCAGGTCCCCGCCTGACGCTCCGGCAAGTCATTCTGTTACAGCCTCTAAGTCAAGCTCCCAAACGCCGAAACGCCGAATCACGACCATCCTCGCGGCGCTCACCTCTTCGGCCGGGCTGCGTAGGTCTCAGATGTCGCGTTTTGGCGGAAGCGCGACACGTTGCCTCTACGGGAGTCGGCAATTAGTCCCCTGGCGGGCGCGCGATTCAGATCAGGATTCGACTGGCGGTTTCGGGCGGGCAGCCTAACGCGAGCAGTCTGCGTGCTTGCCCGAGGTCAACTGCGGCATCAGCCAGTGCGGCCGCGGGCAGAGTGTCGAAGCCGAGACTGATGAATTGATCGATGCGCCAGCAGCGGACGTTGAGCTGCTCGGCGGACCAGTCAGCAGTGGCAACCGGATCGTGCTGAGGCGCGTCCATAGAGCTTCAGGATCGGTGAAACGAGCCGATTTCTCAATGGGCCGGTCGGCCTATGGCGGGCGCCCAACCGTCCCATCATTCGACCCTAAAGCGATCGCTGGAGGGAAAACGGAGACACCGACTCCGTGCGCTCTGGAACTGCCCTCGCGATGAAGCTGCCCTCGCCGCGCGCGCTTTCGGCTACTCATCCTCACCGGCAGCGATCGAGCGTTCCCAGATCGGCGGCGATCGCTCGGCACTCATAGAGCAGCTCTTCGCGCGCGCCGGGACGTCCGCCACCGGGCTGGTACTGAGTAGTGCCTTCGGTCACCCGCGTGGGGGATACAGGTCTCACCGTTCCTGACGACGATGAGCGAAGAAGGATCGTCGAATCGAGTTCACATCTAAAGGAGTTCAAGGTGTATTGCGCGTCATGGCGGCCCGATATGACGAAGGGGGGTGAATCCATGTCGTTCAAGGATCTGGTCCATTACCTCCGCGCACGCTATGCCGTCGAGGAGGGTCAGACGATGGCCGAGTACGGCGTCGTCCTGGCAGTGATCGCGGTCGCAGTTGTCGTAGCGCTCGGCTTGCTTTCCACGTCCATCTCCAACGCATTCGATTCAGTTCGCAGCAGCCTGTAGTTTGCGCGGCACTGCACCGCTGTCTCTGAGCCATAGCCCAGCAACTCAAACGAACGAGTGAATCGTTTGAGGCGCCAGGGCTATGGCTCCCCAGCCCGCCAGACCGCTCCTCCGCGAGTGGAGGAGGCCTGGCACGGCGTCACGAGGTCTTGTCGCCTTTCCGCCAAAGTGCGACGCGGGAGTTGTGTCTGATTCGCAGTCCTGCGCGCGGCTGGTGACTCGTCTGACCCACAGCCCGGCTCGTGTTGTGGTAATCGCGCGCGTGAAACAAGGAGGGCGTCAAAGAGGGCGGAACGGCAGACGGCTGTCTCCGGCAGGCGTTGGGCGTGAAGCCGTCGCGTCCAGTTCTGGTTGTCGGTCTGTCAGTACTGTGAGCTGGTTTGCGCACTGACAAGTTCCGCCCGCTGAACTCGGCGGCGCGTAACGGCCGGCAGCCGCCGGCAACAGTGCGTCGGGCGGTGAGCGCAAATCACTGCGCTCCTGCCTCGTAGCCCTGGACTCGGTGCTCCTTACTCTCGCGAGCGGCTGACGACTGCATCGACTGCGGCTGCCTGTCGCTCAAGTCCTGCGCTCCTGAATCCCGATGACGAGGCTGCCGAGATCGGACCGGGGCTCGCACTCTCTCGTGCGCGACAAGGAGCTCGTGGCGACACGGCGGTAGCATAGACCGCCGTCATGGCTACGCCCGTCGACGATCTGCCAGCGGTCGAGGTCGAAGAGATCGTCCGCATCTTCACGCCGAGGAAGAGGCCGGCGGTCACCGCGCTCGACCACGTCTCGCTGACGATTCCCCTCGGCGAGATTCACGGCCTGCTCGGTCCGAACGGTGCGGGCAAAACGACGCTCGTGAAGATCCTCTCCACCGTCCTGCTGCCGACCGGCGGCAGGGCGCGGGTGCTCGGCCGCGACGTTGTCTCCGAGACGAAGGCGGTGCGGCCGCTGATCGGAATCGTCTTTGGCGGCGAGCGCGGTCTCTACACGCGCCTGACTGCGCGCAAGAACCTCGAGTACTGGGGCGCGCTCTACCGGCTCCCCGCCTTCGAGGTGAAGAGTCGCGCGGAGTCGCTGCTCGAGCGGGTCGGCCTCACCGAGCGCGCGGACCAGCGCGTCGAGGAGTTCTCGCGCGGCATGAAGCAGCGCCTCCATCTCGCGCGCGGGTTGATCGGCGACGCGAAGGTGCTGTTCCTCGACGAGCCAACGACCGGGATGGACCCGCTCGCCGCACGCGAGTTCCGGCGGCTCGTCGTGGAGCTGAAGGGCGAGGGCAGGACGATCCTGCTGACGACGCACGACATGGTCGAGGCGGAGCTCGTCTGCGACCGGGTCTCGCTGATCGACCGCGGGCGCATCCTCGCGACCGAGACGCCGCGTTCGCTCGGCACGCTCATCTCCCGTTTCCAGCGGATCGACGTCGAGGGCGCGCCCGCCGGGCTGCTCGCCGAGCTGGACGCGCTCGGCGGCGTCGCCTCCGTCAGCTCGCAGCTCGACGGCGCGGCGCGGATCGAGGTGAACGAGGAAGGCGCGACGGCCGAGGTTCTGCGGCATCTGGTCGAGGCGGGCGTGACATCAGTGAAGACGTCGCTGCCTAGCCTCGAGGAGGTCTACGTGCAGGTAATCGGCGAGCGCGGACTGGAGATCTAGTGCGAGCGTTCCTGGCCGGCGCGAGGGTCCAGCTCAGCTTCATCCGGGCGTACCCGGACGCGCTGATCCCGTTCTTCACCGCGCCCCTCTTCACCGTGATCTTCATGATGATCTTCAAGCACTCCGGCCGGCCGGACCTCACAGGCTATGCGGCGATCGCGCCGGTCTTCATCGCGCTCTGGTGGCTCGCGCTGTTCCAGTCGGGGTGGGTGATCCAGACCGACCGCTGGAGCGGCACGATCGAGCTCCTCGTCGCGGCGCCCTCGAGCTTCGCCGCGAACGTCCTCGGCCGGATCGTGGCGACCACGATGCTCGGCGTGGTCTCCTTCGGGGAGGCCTGGCTCGTCGCGCGCGTCATCTTCGGCGCCGCGGTCACCGTGCACCACTGGTGGGCTTTCGTGGCGACTGTGGTCGTCACGCTCGCAGCGATGGCGGGCACGGCGGTCGTAATGGCGAGCCTGTTCGTTCTCACACGGAGCGCGGCAACGTTCTCGAACTCGGCGAGCTATCCGTTCTACGTGCTGGGCGGGATCCTCGTACCGGTGTCGCTGCTGCCGAGCTGGCTCCGCCCGGTGAGCAGCATCGTCTTCCTCTCGTGGAGCGCCGACCTGCTCCGCTCGACGCTGCGACCTGGGCCGATCCACGATCTCGCCTTCCGCCTCGGGATGGTCGGCCTGCTCGGCGCCTGCGGCTTCGTCGCCGGCGCGCTCCTCCTCTCCTGGATCCTTCATCGCGTCCGCGGCAACGGGGAGCTTGCGCATACATGAGCCGCCTGTTCGAGAACCTGCGCGTCGCCCGCTTCGCCGTGCTGAGCGGCGCATACGACTACTTCGCGATCTACTCCCTCCGGAGCTGGGTCTTCGGCTGGATGGTCCGCGTGCTCTCGCAGGTGACGTTCTTTGCCCTGATCGGCAAGCTGCTGAAGTCGGACGAGCAGACGCAGTTCCTCCTGATCGGCAACGCCGTAATGATCGGCGCGATGGGCGGGATCTTCGGGCTGAACATGACGACCGCCGAGCGCGCGAACGGCACGCTCTCGCTGCTGGTCGCGAGCCCGTCGCGCCCGGTCGTCGTCTTCGTGGCGCGTGGCCTCTACGTCGTCGCCGACGCGGTCCTCAGCGGGCTGCTCGGACTGTTCATCATCGGGCCGCTCTTCGGCCTGCATTTCCCGTGGCCGCGGGTACTGCTCGTCGTTCCGCTGACCACCCTCGTCGGGCTCTCGGCCTACTGCTTCAGCACGTTCCTCGCCGGTGTGATCCTGCGCAAGCGCGAGGGGCAAGGGCTGGTCGTGAACACGACGATCGTCACGCTGATGGCGTTGTGCGGAGTCAACGTGCCCGTGTCGTTCTTCCCGACGTGGCTGGAGTGGCTAGCGAGCCTCTTGCCGATCACGAACGGTTTGGAGGCGATCCGCGACACGGTGAACGGCGCGCCCGCAACCACAATCGCGTGGAACGTGCTGGCCGAGCTCGCGGTCGCGACGGGATGGCTGTCGCTCGCGCTGGCCACGTTCGGCCGCTTCGTCGACCACGGCCGCCGCGACGGCTCGCTCGAGTACGCCAGCTGACCCTGGGTCTGGTCCGCGTCTATACAGCTAAGCGTCCACAGAGAAGAATCGAGAAGTGTCGCTGTTTGTTGGAAGTGCGACAGCGACCTCGCGCCTCGCGCGTCCGGGCGAACGAGTCCGCCACTCGGTCGGGTTCCGGGTCGTGGCGGGGTGGCGGAATGGCGGAGTAGAGAGAGTCTGACGCCGGACTCGTCGAGCCAAGCTCATTCCGGCCGGCGCTCTGATCAGGCCGCGAGGCGTTGCTTGGTTCACGGCTGGTCCTTCCGGTGAAGTCTGGGCGGGCGCTTGAGCTCAAGGCGGCCGCGTGACCGGCAATGCGTTCTCCTAGCAGCGCGCGGCTATCTTGTCGGCGATGGAGGGGTCTATCCTCGAGCTGCTTGAGCAGCACGGCTCCCTCGGCTACGAGCAGATCGCGGCGCATGTCGGCGAGCCGCCTGACGCGGTACGCAGCGCTCTCGTAGATCTCCGGGACGGCGGGCTGGTCGATGTTCTCAGCGTCGGCAAGCTGGAGGGGAATCTGACGACAGCGGCCTCGTACTGGCGGCTGACCGATGAAGGGCGCCGGGAGTTGGCGCGTCGCCGGTCGGAATGAGTGAATTCAATTCGACGAACATGGTTTTATCTGCGGAGGAGCGAATGCCAGAGGACATCGATGTCAATCGCTTCGCGCTTGTGGCGATCCTCGTCGCCGCGAACGCCAAGCATCCCGCGGAGTATCCGGACTACGAGACACTCAATGAGATGAACGATTCCGGTCTCCTCGCGTATGCCGACGGACTGCTCTACTCGCTCGAACACTCGTCGCCACCGAAGGATGAGGTGGCGGCGGAAGTCAGGGACGGGCTGCGGCGCGTGATTCGAGGCGACGAGCAGGCCGGTCGAACTCGATGAACAGCGAACCTCGGGTCAACGTCGCGCTGGGTTGTAGCACTTGAGCCGCAAGGCGACATCGCGATGACGGCCTCTTCATCACGGGCTCCGCTGCGAGGGCCAGGCTGTCTCTCTCGCATCTCGAGCTTGAAACTAGTCATCGTGAAAACGCCGCTTCAAGGCTTTGCCGGAGCCACAACCGACCTCCTCAAAGCGGGTTTGTTGTGGTCCTGATGTCGTCTTCTGGCGGAAAGGCGACACCGGATACCGCCTGCGAGCAACTGCGCTGGTTTTTCGGTGCTCGCGCCGGGCTCCAAGGCCCG
>DAITAW010000205.1:0-2212 GCA_036824055.1 Gaiellaceae bacterium
CTTCAAGCCGGGTTGAAGGCTCACACTAGCAGCGTGACTGACACAGACTCAGCCGCGACGATCGCCTGCTCGCTCACCGCCGACGCGGTTGGGGACCGCGAGCGGGAGTGGCGCGAGCTGCTCTCGCGCGCGCTGATCAGGCGTACCCCCACTTCGAATGGCGTGCGCGTCGAACTCCAGCCGCTGCCCGGCGTACGCGGCGAGCTCGACCGGCTGATTGCAGCCGAGACTGACTGCTGCCCGTTCATGACGATGAGCATCGAGACGGCCGCAGCCAGCCTCGCGCTGACCGTCACCGCGCCGCCGCTCGCCGCTGCGATCGTCGAGCAGCTGTTCACGGGAGTCGCAGTATGACGCTGCCGCGCCCGCGGATTGTGGTGGCAACGAGCGCGCCCGGAGCCGCGCCTCGCGCAACGGAAGTCCCGCAGCCTGGCGAGCGCGTTCGAAGCCGAGCTGACGATCGTGCACGTCGCGGTGCGTTCCTTATCGTGTGTGTGCGGTCGCCTCTAATGCTGACTGAGAGAGCGTGACATATGACTTATGTGATCGCCGAGCCGTGCATCGGCACGAAGGACAACTCGTGCGTCGAGGTGTGTCCAGTCGACTGCATCCACCCGACGCCCGACGAACCCGATTACGACAAGTTCGAGATGCTCTTCATCGACCCGGAAGAGTGCATCGACTGCGATGCCTGCGTCGAAGCTTGTCCCGTCGACGCGATCTTCGCCGAGGATCAGCTGCCCGAGGAGTGGCTGCACTACACGAAGATCAACGCCGACCACTACCAGAACAAGCCCTAGTGAATACGAGAAGCATGACCCAGGCCAAACACGGAGGCTCGATAATTCATGAACACCACCGAGATCATCCACCCCGCCAAGGGCGTCAGCTTCACTGATCTGGGCGCGATCAAGGTCCGCGAGTTGCTGCCGGAAGGCGCGGACCTCTCGTCTGCGGGTTTGCGGGTCGGAGTACTTCCAGGCGGTTGTTCGGGGTTTCAGTATCGGCTGGCGTTCGACCGTGCTCACGATGGCGACGCGGTGTTCGAGGATCACGGGCTGCGGATCCTGATCGACGGCCCGAGCTTGCCCTACATCGACGGCTCGACGATCGACTGGGTCGACGCCGTGCAGGGGCTCCAGATCGCCAACCCCAACGTCGTGTCCTCGTGTGGCTGCGGCTCGTCGTTCCACGTTGCCGAAGACGAACAACCAGCAACGGTCTGACACCAGTAAAGGCGGCCCCCGAACGGAGCCGGAAGCAGGGGGCCGAGATGCCGCCCCCGGCGTCGGGCCTCACTCACCGTCGCTGAGGGCACGCCGGCCGCGGCTTGGATGGTTCGCGGCCGCGCTGATCGCCGCGAGTGTCGCCGCAGGACTCTTTACAGTCTTCGCGCGCGTCGTGCACGCCGGTTTGGACCTGCGAGTTCTGGAGGGCGTGACCCTGTTTCTCGCGGCCAGCGCGTATCTCTCCTACGCGCTGGCGCATCACCGAAATCGCCGTGAGCTCGTGACCCGCTCGATTCTCGTGGCCGCGTTCGCGCTCTGGGCGATCGTTCAGCTCGCTCCCGGCTTCAGTGGTGCCGCGTTGCTCAACGACGTCACAATTCTCCTGTTCGTCACTGACCTCGCGTTCCTGCTCAGCCCCTGGACGTGATCCCCCGAGCTATCCGGCGACTCTCGCTCGCGTCGCAGCTGCAGCCGCCGGCTGCCGGACGACAAGGACTTGCTAGCCGATACCCAGCAGTCAGCAAGCACGTATCCGCCGAAACGGCAGACTCCGCGAGCTCAGCCAGCCGCCAAGCCGGCCCAGAGAGCAGCCGCGATCCAGCGAAGGCACGTACCCGTGTTGGTGCAGACCGGCAACGACAGGGCCACCGATTGGCGCCGCGGCCGCTGCTCGCCAGGAGACCGGCAGACTGTGTGCCAGAGTCAGTTGCACGGCACCCCCTACGCCGAAGCCAACCACGTTAAGGGGATCGGACGACCCTGCTGCAATTGGTGCAATCCGAGCACGCAAACCTGCTCGGTTGGCGGCGCAGCGCGTACTTCTGCTGAGCCAAAAGCAGGACACGCCAACGCGACAGGCGCGAACCCGCAAGTCGCCACGAGCAGAGCCGTCGCTGCGCCTGATCGCTCGGGTTTCCGTGCATAGACGGGACGAACCACCGTCGGGCTGAAAGCCGGCGATTCTGGCGATCGCAATGCGCGAC
>DAITAW010000089.1:0-9883 GCA_036824055.1 Gaiellaceae bacterium
TGTCCTCCTCTGCCCACGCGGCGATCTCAGCGGCGCGGGGGCTGAGGCGATCCCTGAAGAAGGGAGCTCGTGAGGGAAACATGGTTTCCCTCACGGGAGCGAGCCGAAGGCGAGCGACGGTCATGCGAGTTGGGCACGCGCGCGTTCGAGCAACTGGTCGCGCGTGTTGAGCGCAGGCTCTTCGACGACTGCGTCGAGCAGCGACTCGAGTGTCCGGCCCAGGCCCGGCCCTTCAGCGAACCCGAGCTCGATCAGATCCGATCCATCCACGGCGAGATCGGTCAAGTGGTGAGGTTGGCTCCGTTCCTGCTCCAAGAGTTCGCGCAGCCTCGCGGCGACCGCCAGCTCGTCCTGAGAGACCTTCTTGCCGTGGAGGTCGGCCTCCTTGTGCGAGACGAGGTCGAAGGCGAGCTCGTCACCGTGCTCGCGGAGGAAGCGCCGCGCGAACAGCTCGTCGACGTCCTCCAGCGAAAAGGCGTGCGCGCGCACGAGCCGCGTCACGTAGGTGCGCAAATTCGTTGGATAGCGGAGTCGTCGCATCGCTGCAGCGGCAAGCTCAGCGCCGCGTTCTGCGTGCTTCCCGTTTGCGCGCGGCTTGCCGAGGTCATGGAACAGCGCCCCGAGCAGTACCGCGAGCGGCGCGTCCGCGTCGGCTGCAGCCTGGACGACCGCGAAGATGTGCTCGTCGAGCGGCAGGTGCTGCCGTTCGCTGTCTTGCTCGAACGCGATCGACGGCTCGAACTCGGGCAGGAGCGCGGTGAGGACGCCGGTGTCCCGGGCCAGCCGCAGCGCCCGCGCAGGCTCGCGTCCGAGGAGGAGCTTCGACAGCTCGCCCAGTCCGTCGGAGTGCAGCCCACCCCCGATGCGCTCGCCCGAGACGAGTGCAACGCTCGCGGCCTCGGCCCGCATCTGTTGCAGCGTTTCCGCGTCCGGCTCGAGCCCGAGCTGCGAGACGAGGCGCAGGCCGCGAACGAGACGGAGCGGGTCCTCGGCGAAGCTCCGCGGTCGCACGGTGCGCAGCACGCCGTTCCTCAAGTCCTCGGCGCCGTGGAAGGGGTCGATCCTCTCTCCCGTCTCCAGTCGTCGCGCCATCGCGTTCACAGTGAAGTCGCGGCGGCCCATGTCGTCTTCGATCGAGAGCGTCGGGTCGGCGACGATCTCGAAGTCGTGGCGACCCGGGCCGGTGCTTCGCTCGGCACGCGGCGGCGCGAACTCGATTCCCGCAGGCGCAAGCCGGCGGAGCTTGGGGTCGCGCGGGTGGAGACGTGCGCCGACGCGGCGACCGGCGACCTCGAGCTCCTCCACCTTTCCGTACGGCTCGAGTGCTTCGTGCAGACCTTCGTAGTCCACCCCGGGCACGACGAAGTCCGCGTCCTTCGAGTCGCTCCCGAGCAGCTCG
This sequence comes from Gaiellaceae bacterium, assembly GCA_036824055.1. GTDB lineage: Bacteria > Actinomycetota > Thermoleophilia > Gaiellales > Gaiellaceae > 3-1-20CM-4-69-9. Next base: position 1,400 of record DAITAW010000089.1, read on the forward strand.
TCGCGCACCGCGCCGCCGACGAGGTAGGCATCGAGGCCGAGCCCGCGGACGAAGTCCTCGATGTTCGGATTCACCGCTACTGGAGCGCGATTGCCTCGATCTCGACGAGCAGGCCGGGCGGAAGCTTCGCGACCTCGAAAGTCGAGCGGGCGGGCGGCTGGTCGCCCACGTGCCTTGCGTAGACCTCGTTCATCCCCTGGAAGTCGTCCAGGTCGGTCAGAAAGACCGTCGTCTTGACGAGCTTGTCCATGCCGCTGCCGGCCGCCTCGAGGATCGCGCGGAGATTCATGAGCGTCTGTTCGGTCTGCGCGCGGATGCCGTCGCCGACGGGCTGCGGATTGTCGGGCTCGATCCCGACCTGTCCGGCCACGAACACGAATCCGTTCGCCTTGATCGCCTGCGAGTACGGCGCTCCCTGAAACGGTGCCGGCGCCAACTCGGTACGAACGACCTCTTTCATTGGCCCCTCCTTCGCGGTCGACATGCCTGTTCGAGCGCAACGCCCAGTGCTTTGAAGATCGCCTCGAGCACATGCTGCGTGTCACGCCCCTCGACGAGCCGGACATGAAGCGTCAGACCTGCGGCCTGCGCGAACTCGTCCAGGAATCGCGCCGCCAGGTCTCCGGCCAGTCCTGCGATGCGTGCCTGCGACAGATCGACATTCGACACGAGCAACGGCCGCCCCGAAGCCTCGAGCGCGACATGTGCAAGCGCTTCGTCGGCGGGCACCACGGCCGACCCGTGGCCACGTGCGCCCTCCGCGCGCAGCGGCTCGGCGAGCGCCTCCCCGAGCGAGCGGGCGGCGATGCCGATCTCCGCCTCCGGCGCGCCCGGTGCGACTTCGAGCGCGAGGTCGAACGACGCATAGACCGCCAGCGCGGACAGCAGGTGGTCGAGCACCGGAACACCGGTGGCGATGTTGGTCTCGCCGCGTCCAGCGACGTTGACTCGCGCGCTCGCGCGGCCCTGTCCGGTCGCAGCCATGGTGAGGCAGCGTACCGCTATTGGCGGCGACGTCGACGCCGACCGGCGGGCGAGTCTTTCGCCCTAGCCGTCGATGCGATCGATGTGCGCGCCGAGAGCGCGCAGGCGTTCGTCGATTCGCTCGTAGCCTTTGTCGATCTGGTAGACGGCCCCGATCGTGGAAGAGCCCTCGGCGCACAGGCTCGCCAGCAACATGGCCATACCCGCGCGAATATCGGGGCTCTCCATCCGCTGCCCTCGGAGCTTTGCCGGTCCGGTCACGACGGCGCGGTGGGGATCGCAGAGGATGATTCGCGCTCCCATGCTCACGAGCTTGTCGGTGAAGAACAGACGGTTCTCGAACATCTTCTCGAACATGAGGATCGTTCCCTGCGCCTGGGTGGCGACGGTGAGCACAACGGACGTGAGGTCGGAGGGGAATGCGGGCCACGGCCCGTCTTCGATCTTGGGGACGTGACCGCCGAGGTCGTCCTGTACCACGAGCTCCTGGCGCGGTGGCACGCGAACGAGGTCATCCCCTTGCTCGACCTGCACGCCGAACTTCTCGAACCCGTGCAGGATCGACACAAGATCGGCCTGCTTGACCCCGTCGATCGTCACGTCTCCGCCGGTGATCGCGGCAAGGCCGATGAAGCTTCCGACCTCGATGTGATCGGGACCGATCTCCCATTCCCCGCCCTGCAGTGATTCGACGCCGTGGATGCGGAGGACGTTCGACTCGATGCCCTCGATCTGCGCGCCGAGAGAGATGAGGAAGCGGCAGAGGTCCTGGACGTGAGGCTCACAGGCAGCGTTGCCGATCACGGTCTCGCCCGGAGTCAGGGCTGCCGCCATCACAGCGTTCTCGGTCGCCATCACGCTCGCCTCGTCGAGAAAGATGTGCTTGCCTCGCAGCGAGCCGCCGCGCATCTCGTAGCGGCTGCCGATTTCGATCTGCGCGCCGAGCTCCGCGAACGCGTGGATGTGCGGGTCCAGCCTGCGACGGCCGATCACGTCGCCGCCCGGGGGCGGCGCGCTCACGCTCCCGACCCGGGCGAGCAGCGGGCCGGCGAGCAGGAACGACGCGCGCATGCGACTGCACAGCTCTTCGTCGAGCTCGTGCTTGACCACCTCGGCGGCGTGAACGTGAACGTCGTTCGGGCCGGTCCAGTCCGCATCGGCCCCGATGTCGTTCAGGAGCTCGAGCATCGTCTCGACGTCGACGATCCGGGGAACGTTGTGCAGCTGGACGGGCTCCGCGGTGAGCAGGCAGGCGGCAAGGATCGGGAGGGCGCCGTTCTTGTTTCCGGACGCCCGGATGCGTCCCTGAAGCGGTCGCCCGCCCTCGATGACAAAGCTCTCGGCCGCCCGACCGATCACGGCTGTCTGGGCCATCGCGGTAGCCTACCCAGGCCGTGGAAACGACCCGCGAACGCGCCTGGGACACGCTGACGAAGTACACGCAGAGTGAGGCGCTCCGGCGGCACGCGCTCGCCGTCGAGGCGTCGACCGCGTGGTACGCCAGGCATTTCGACGAGGACGAGGAACTGTGGCGCGTCGTCGCCCTTTTGCACGACTTCGACTACGAGATTCATCCGACGCTCGACAAGCATCCTCAAGACGGCGCGCCGATCCTGAGGGACGAGGGCTATCCCGAGGAAGTGATCGAGGCGGTGCTGTCGCACGCCGAGCATCTCGAGCTGCCGCGCGACACTCTTCTGAAGAAGACGCTGTTCGCCTGCGACGAGCTGTCCGGCTTCGTTCACGCTTGCGGGCTTGTGCGGCCGACGGGCATCGACGGGCTCGAGCCCAAATCCGTGAAGAAGAAGTTGAAGCAGCCGTCATTCGCCGCCGGCGTCCATCGCGACGAGGTGTATGCCGGCGCGGAGGGGCTGGGGCTCGAGCTCGACGACCACATCCGCAACGTCGTCGAGGCGCTGCAGCCGATCGCGCCCGAGCTCGGTCTGCGGACCGCGGACACGGCGGACGCGTCATGACCCCGCAGTTCGACTTCTTCGGGCTTCCCGTGAGCGACATGTCCCGCTCGGTCGCGTTCTACCGCCGGCTCGGGCTCGACTTTCCGGAAGGCGCCGAGAACGAACAGCATGTCGAGGCGCCGCTGCCCGGCGGTATGCGCTACGCGCTCGATGCGGAGGACGTCATCCGTTCGTTCGACCCGGACTGGAAGCGGCCGTCCGACGGTCACGCGGGTGGCGGGGCCTTTCGCTGCGATTCGCCGGAGGAGGTCGACCAGGTCTACCGCGAGCTGTTGGCCGTCGGCGGGTCGGGGCACAAGGAGCCGTGGGACGCGTTCTGGGGCCAGCGCTATGCGCAGGTCAAAGACCCGGACGGGACCGTGATCGACCTGTACGCAGTGCTGCCCGACTAGTCGAGCGCAGTAACAAGACGGTCGATGTCACCGCCGCTCGTCCACCAGCAACACGACGCTCGAAGCCACCCGGTGCTCGGCAGGTCGCGCACGATCACGCCGGCGTCGTAGAGCCGCGCAGCCTCTGCCGCAGCGTCTTTCTCAGGAATGAACGACACGAGCGTGCTCTCGCCGCCTTCGGCGACGAGCTCGAAGCGTTCGCGCAGAGCATTCCGACAGACCTCTGCCATCTCGGCGGCGCGCTCGAACCGCCACTCGGGCGCAACTGCCAGCGCGGCCTCGAGCCCCGCAAGGCTGGGGGTGGCCAGCCAGCCGGAGTCGAATCGCGCCGCGCCTTCCTTGGGCTCGAACGTCCCATCGGGCTCGAGCGACTTCTGGGCGAAGCCACTCGGGATGCGTACGGCAAGCTCGTCCGCAGCTCGCACGTAGAGCGCGCCGAGCGGCTCGGGACCGCACAGCCACTTCTGGCACGACACCGTGTAGTAGTCGAGCTCACCGACGTCGACGGGGATGGCGCCGACGGACTGCGCGCCGTCGACGAGAACGGGCACACCACTCTCACGCTTCAACTCGTGCACCGGCATCACCTGCCCGGTCGTCCAGAGAACATGCGAGAGCGCGAGCAGCCGCGTTCGCGGGGTGATCGACGAGAGGATCGTCGAGAGCGCCTCAGCCGTCGGCCGCCCCGCCACCTCGGCGACCCGTACCCGAGCGCCCGAGACGTGCAACGGCAACAGCAACCCCGGGTGCTCGGAGTCCGTCGTGACGACCTCGTCGTTCGGCCCGAGCTCCAACCCGGAGAGGACGATGTTGCAGCCGTCGGTCGTCGAACCTGTGAGCGCCATCTGCGCCGGCGACGCGCCGATGACTGTCGCGAGCTGCTCGCGCACGCGGCTCCGCAGCTCGAGCACGCTCGCGAACCAGTCGTGACCTCCACGCCCCTGCTCCTGATCGAAGCGCAGCCGATCTCCCATCGCCGCCAGCGTCGGCCGCGAAAGCGGGCCCAGGGTCCCGGCGTTGAGGTACGCGAATCGCTCCAGAACGGGGAACAGCGCTCGAGCCTCGTCGAAGGTCAAGCGACCTCTCTCTCGACCGGCGCGTGATCCGAGAGGAGGCGCCCCTCGTGCCGACGTCTGTCGTCAGGCCAGCGCACCGGCGGGGACGCCTCGAGACCTCGAACGAGGATGTGATCGATTCCCAACGGCGTCGGCCCGTCGAAGCCCCAATCGGTCCCGGCCAGGTCCGACAGCGTCCGCGAGTTGTGCAGGCCGACGTTGAAGTCGCCGCACAGAAGGACAGGCTCATCCGGCTTCGCCATCCCGTCGACGAAGACTGCTGCACGCAGGAGCTCGGCATCCGTGACGCGCTTGTCCGCAAAACCGGTCGCATGCAGGTTCCCGATGATCAACGTCTCGCCTCCGCGCTGGACGCGCACCGCTTGACACACACGTCGCTCCTTTCCCCAGGCAAGTCGCTCGACGAGCCCGAGCCCAAGTCCCCGTGCCTGTGCGCGGCGGAAGCCGAACGGATTCAGGACCACCTGTCGATGCTCTCGGATTCGCAGGTCCGAGGCGAGCAACATCGCGTTCGCCTGCCCGGTGAACGCCGAGCGGAGCAGTCCGTGGTTGACCTCGGTGAGCACGCGGCCGAGCTCGGGAGTCGAGGGCAAGGGCCCAAGGGTCGGGCGCTGCGCGACGGCCCCGATCGCCGGCAGCCCGCTCCAGTCGTCCAGCCGTCCGAGCGCCCAGATAGGCACCTCCTGCAAGCACACCACGGCGGGACCGTCTGCACTCGCAAGCCGAACCATCTCGCTGAGGAACGCCTTTCGGCCCGGCGGCTGCGTGTTCCCGTGAAAGAGGTTCCAGGTCCGGACAAGCAGGCGTTCTACTGTACTGCCGATGCGAGTCGTCCTCTCGGACCCGCCAGCCTTCACGCCGGCGTACGACCACGAGCTCGCCGCGGCGCTGGCCCGTCGCGGCGTCGACGTCGAGCTCGTCACGTCTCGCTTCCGGTTCGGCGAAGCGCCGGAAGCGGTCGGCTACCGTCGCAGCGAGCCTTTCTATCCCGTCTCGGCGAGGCTGTTCGGACGCTCCCGGTTGCGCATCCCACTCAAGGTCGTGGAGCATGTTCCGGGCATGGCGGCGCTCCTCCTTCACCGGCCCGATGTCCTGCACCTGCAATGGCTGGCGGCGCCGCAACTCGATCGGATCTTGCTGCGACCGCGCGTGCCGACCGTCTTCACCGCACACGATCTCCTGCCGCGGCGAACAGCCCGCAAGCGGGGGCTCTGGAGAGAGCTTCTCGCTCGTTTCGACCGCGTCGTCGTCCACAGCGAGCGTGGCCGCGAGAGTCTCGCCGAGCTCGGCGTCGACGCGACGGTCATTCCACATCCTGTTTTCCCAAGCGATCCCGCACGTGCCGACGACGGGCGCACGCTGCTCTCGCTCGGCACGATCCGGCCGTACAAGGGAATCGGCGACGCAATCGCGGCGACGAAGCGGATCCCCGGAGCGCGGTTACTCGTCGCCGGCGATCCGGTCGAGTCCGTGAACGGCTACCGCGCCGAGGCTGGCGAGCTGGCGGAGTGGCGCCTCGGCTACCTATCGCAGGCGGAGCTCGAGCATGCGCTCGGCGAGTCGACAGTCGCACTCTTTCCGTATCGGCCCGAGCTCGACCAGAGCGGCGCGCTCATGCAAGCGCTCGGAGCCGGTATGCCCGCGGTGGCCTACGACGTCGGCGGGCTTGCCGAGCCGATCGAGAGGTTCGGCGCAGGACGTGTCGTGCCGGCGGGTGACGTCGAGGCACTCGCGACCGCGGCACGTGAACTGCTCGACGATGATGCTGCGCTCGAGCGCGCACGAGCAGGCGCGCGCAAGGCACGAGACACGCTGACATGGGACGCCGCGGCGGCCGCGCACATCCGGCTCTACGAGGAACTGCTGTGAGGGTCAGGCGTGCCCGCTTCTCGGAGCTCATCGACCGTCAGCTCGACCTCTTCGAGCGCGAGCAGCGGGGGCTCATCGAGGACTGCGTCGCGGCCGAGCGGGCGTACAACCGGGCCGACCGCGATGAGGCCGAAGAGCGTTACGGCGACTACGTCGACCTGGTCGAGACCGGTACGGAGATCCTCGCCGACCTCCGTGACAATTTCGCAACGACCCTCGAGGAGGACGCGTCCGACGAGTACGAGCGGGCATTCAACCAAGGTGTTCTCCGGCGCTTCCGGCGCTTTGCCCTCGAGATCGAGGACCGCTGATGGCGCGGATCGAGGACTACGGGATGATCGGCGACCTCCAGACCGCCGCGCTCGTCGGACGCGACGGCTCGATCGACTGGGCGTGCTTCCCGCGCTTCGACTCCGGCTCGTGCTTTGCGGCACTGCTCGGCACGCCGGAGCACGGGCGTTGGCTCATCGCACCGCGAGTCGACGCGTGGGAGGGCAAGCGCCGCTATCGCCCATGCACGCTCGTGCTGGAAACAGAGTGGGAAACGGACACCGGGGCCGTGCGCGTCATCGACTTCATGCCGCCGCGCGGGAAGGCGCCGGACATCGTGCGGATCGTCGAAGGGATCCGCGGCCACGTGGAGATGTTCTCCGAGCTTGTCGTCCGCTACGACTACGGCGGCACGGTCCCGTGGGTCAGACGGACCGGCGACGGTCGACTTGCAGTCGCCGGCCCGGACGCGCTCTGCTTCCGCACGCCCGTCGAGCATCGCGGTGAAAACCTCCGCACGCTCGGCGAGTTCACGGTGAGAAAGGGCGACCGCGTTCCCTTCACGCTGACCTGGTACCCGTCGAACGAACGGCCGCCACGCGCGATCGACGCGGAGCACGCTCTCGAGGAAACCGTCGATTTCTGGCAGGACTGGGCCAACGGCTGCGGCTATGAGGGCGAATGGAAGGCGGACGTCCAGGCCTCGCTCGTCGTCCTGAAAGGTCTCACCTATGCCCCGACCGGTGGAATCGTGGCGGCGCCGACGACGTCTCTGCCGGAGAAGATCGGCGGCGAGCGCAACTGGGACTATCGGTACTGCTGGCTTCGGGATGCGACGCTGACCTTGCTGGCGTTCCTCAATGCGGGCTATCTCGACGAGGCCCGCGCCTGGCGGACCTGGCTACTCCGCGCTGCCGCGGGTGACCCGTCGGCCTTGCAGATCATGTACGGCGTCGCCGGCGAGCGGAGGCTGGTCGAGCTCACGCTCGATTGGCTGCCCGGCTACGAGGGCTCGAAGCCCGTGCGCGTCGGCAACGCGGCGGCCGGGCAGTTCCAGCTCGACGTGTACGGAGAGGTGCTCGACGCACTCCACCAGGCTCGAGTCCACGAGCTGGAGTTATCGAAGGAGGCGTGGGCACTGCAGCGCCGGCTGCTCGGCTTCCTCGAGGACGCCTGGAAGGAGCCCGACGAAGGCATCTGGGAGGTGCGCGGCCCGCGCCGGCACTTCACGCACTCGAAGGTGATGGCCTGGGTTGCCTTCGACCGCGGCGTCCAGGCCGTCGAGCGCTTCGGCCGCAACGGCCCCGTCGAGCGGTGGCGCGCGATTCGCACCGAGATCCACCGGGAGGTCTGCGAGCACGGTTACAACCCGGAGCTCAACTCCTTCACACAGTTCTACGGCTCGAAGCGGCTGGACGCCAGCCTGCTCATGATCCCACTCGTCGGTTTTCTCCCGGCCGACGATCCCCGAATGGTCGGCACCGTCGCCGCGATCGAGCGTGAGCTCGTGCGCGATCAATTGGTCTACCGCTACTCGCACGACGAGGAGGCCCGAAGCGTCGACGGTTTGCCGCCCGGCGAGGGCGCGTTCCTCCCCTGCACGTTCTGGCTCGCCGACAACCTCGCTTTGCAGGGCCGGCTCGACGAGGCGCGGGAGATCTTCGAGCGGCTGCTCGCCCTGCGGAGCGACCTCGGTCTTCTCGCCGAGGAATGGGACCCGAGCGCGCGGCGCCAGCTCGGCAACTTTCCCCAGGCATTCACGCATGTCGCGCTCGTCAACACCGCGTTCAACCTCACTCGGCAGGAGCAGCGTTCTCCAATGCAGCAGCGCGCGCCGCACGAGGAGCCCTCGACGTACTAACGATGACCGAAATGGTGAGCGCCGGGAAGGCTGGCGCCCACCTCGCTTTCCTGCGA
>DAITAW010000090.1:0-9879 GCA_036824055.1 Gaiellaceae bacterium
CCTGGCAGCGGGTGCTCTTCATCGAGCTCGACCGCGAGCGCGACCGGCGCTGGCTCGTGCAAGTCGTAGGGAATTAGACGCGCTCGTCGTCGTGGTCGGGCCGAACGGCCTCGCTGCCGTGATCACGCTTACGCAAACCGGCCGCTCCGTGCACGGTTCGAACGCGGCTGATCCCGTTACGCGCCGGCTGACCTAGCTTTTCCGACTTTTGAAGCTCAAACTTGTGGCGATGTCTATCTGGACATGTGACGCTTGCCAGGGCGAGAATCCCGAGGGCACCCGCTTCTGCGGTCATTGTGGGATGCCGGTCGGGGGACCCGCGGTCTCGGAGGAGCACCTGCGCGGCGTCGTCGCCGGACGCATCGGCGACCGCCTGGCCGAGGGCGGCGGGACGCTTCCCCACGAGCGCCGTCTGATCACGGCGCTCTTCGCGGACGTTTCCGGATTCACCTCGCTTGCAGACCGGCTCGACCCCGAGGAGCTGCTGGAGGTGATCGATCCCGTGATTGCCGGACTGAGCAGCGTGGTCGTCACCTACGAGGGCTACATCGAGAAATTCGCCGGCGACGCGCTGCTCGCGCTGTTCGGCGCCCCCGTGGCGCATGAGGACGACGCTGAGCGCGCCCTGCTCTCTGCACTCGAGATGCATCGCGAGCTTGCACGGCTCGTCGGGGAACTTCCGCACGACGCCGCGCTCACCCTCCACGTCGGTGTCAACTCGGGGCACGGCATCGGCCGCATCCTCGGCAGTGGGGCCCGCACGGATTACGCCGTCCTCGGAGACTCCGTCATCCTCGCGCAGCGGCTGGAGTCCGCGGCGCCGCCCGGCGAGACCTATGTGAGCCAGCTCACCTACGAGCTCACGCGACACCGCTTCGACTTCGAGCCTGTGGGCGATCTTACGCTGAAGGGAAAAGCGGCTCCAGTGTTCGCGTGGCGCTTGCGCGCCGAACGGGCAGACTCTGCTGCGGCGGCGCGCGGTGCGGCAAAACGCCTCGTCGGACGGGAAGACGAGCTCTCGGCGCTCTTGACCGTCATCGACGGCGTCGTCAAGGGCGCCGGCGGAACCGTCACCGTCACGGGCGATCCGGGCATCGGCAAGTCGCGCCTGAGCGAGGAAGCGATCGGGCGGGCCAAAGCGCAGGGAATTCGCTGGCTCGAGTCACGCTGTCTCTCGTACGGTGCGTCTCTCCCCTACTGGCCGTACGCCGAGCTCGTGCGCAGCTTTGCAGGCATCAGGCGGGAAGACGCGCCCGAAGAGGCGTCCGGCCGCCTCCAGGACGCGTTTGACGGCGTTCCGACTGCCCTGCCGTATTTCGCCAGGCTGCTCGGCCTCCCCACGGACGACGATGTCGTGCAGCTCGAGCCGGAGGAGTTCCAGCGGCGTCTGCATCGTGCATTCGCGGAGTGGCTCGCCTTCCTTGCGGACGAGGAGCCGACCATCATCTCGATCGAGGACCTCCATTGGGCCGACTCGTCGTCGGTGGAGCTGACCCGCGAGCTCGTGGGCGTCGCCCGCGACAGGACACTCATGCTCTATCTGATCGCTCGTTCAGAGGCTGCGGACCTCTTGCGGGAGCTCGCTCCGGCCGCCGTGCGGATCGAGCTCGGTCCACTGGCCGACGATCAGGTCGAGTCGATGATCACGGCCTTGCTCGGCGGCAGCCCGCCACGCAGCCTGACGGCGATCGTCCAGCAGCACACCGCGGGGAACCCCTTCTTCGTGCACGAGGTCATCCGCTCTCTCCGCGAGACGGGTGATCTGACGAGCCGTGACGGAATCTGGCGAATGCGGCCGGGCTGGGAGCCGCAGCAGCTCCCGCCGACCCTCGAGGGCGTCCTGGCCGCGCGCATCGACCTGCTGCCGCTCAAGGTCGCGAACACACTCCATGCGGCATCAGTGATCGGGCGCAGACTGCAGATGCCGCTGCTGCAGGCGGTTGCAAGCGACCTCGAGGACCTCGACGAATCGCTCGACGAGCTCGTCGAGGGTGGCTTCCTCGACTCGGTGCCCGGCGTGGAGGAATACACGCTCGTCTTCCATCACGCGCTCGTACAGGATGTCGCCTACTCCCGGCTCCTGCGCAAGCGCCGCCGCGAGCTGCACCTCCGCGTCGCCGATGCGGCCGAGCTCCTGTACGGCGCGGGCGAAGACACTGTCGACCTGCTCGCACGCCATCTCTACCTCGGCCAGGCGGGAGCTCGCGCCGTGCCGTATCTGCTGCGGGCCGGCGAGCGAGCGTGCTCGCTGTTCGCGAACGACGAGGCGATTGTCCACTTCAGGCGTGCGGCGGAGCTTGCGCCCGACGATGCCGAACCGCAGCTTCGTCTCGGTGACCTGCACGAGCTCGTAGGCGACTACGACGAGGCATTGCGCCGGTACGACGCCGTCCGCGGGAGCACGAACGACGTGCGCGCCTGGCAAGGGATCGCTGCGACGCTACGCAAGCAAGGGAAGTACATCGACGCGCTCGCGACCGTCGACGGCGCCTTCGCGACGACCGCCCTCCGTGGCCAGGATCTGATGCCGCTCTGGCTCGAAGGAGGCTGGACGTTGTCGGTGATCGGACGCTCGGACCAGGCCATCGACCTCCTCACCGCAGGACTCGAGACAACGGACGGGCGACGCGACGCGGGTGTCGCGAACGTGCTAATCCAGCTTGCCCGCACGGAGTCGGTCGACGGGCGTTACTCGGCAGCAGTCGAGCACGCCGTGCAGGCGCAGCAGATCGCGGAGGAGCTGGAGGATCTGCGAGCGCTCGCAACGACGTTGCGAATCAGCGGCGGCGCATACTGGTGGCTCGACCGCCTTGCCGAGGGAAGGCAGGCGGTGGAGCGTGGACTGGCGCTCGCCGAGCGGGTCGGGAGCGCTGAGGAGATCGCCGCCTGTCTGCTCAACCTTGCGCTGATCGCAAAGAGCGCGGGAGAGTTCGAGGACGCGAAAGGCTGGGAGCACCAGGCGATCGAGGAGTTCGAGCGGGCCGGTAACGTGACCGGGCGCGCCCAGGCCTACGCCAATCTCGCCGACACGCTCGAGCGTGCGGGCGAGCTCGATGAGGCGCTCGAAACGTGTAGACGGGCACAAGAGCTTGCACGGGAGATCGGCTATCCCCATGCCATCGCGGCGACTGCGAACACGTTGGCCTGCATCGAACTGAAGCAGGAGCGGTTCGCGGATGCAGGAGCCACCGCCGAGAAAGCGGCGGCGCTCTACCTCGAGCTCGGTTCGGAGCCGGTCGCAACCGAGATGTTCGAGCTCGCCGCGGAGGCGTGGGAGAAGGCCGGCGAAGGCGGGCGAGCCCGCGCTTGCACGGCGCGGGCTCGCGAGCTGGCTGCTGCCTGATTAGTTGTAGGGGAACGAACCTCCGGGAACTCCGCCGAACGTCATCCATCCGCCGCAGTCACTCGCCGAGTCCGTCGGGATTGGAGGCGACGTGAATTCGGCGCTGTCCGGCACCGCATCGTAGAGCTGGGTGCCCTTCGTCGAGAAGTACGCTGCACAGACGTCGAGGGTGTCCGAAACGATGCCGCTGATCTCGTACTTGATCAGACCGTTGAAACCATCCTCGTTCGCGTTCGGCACGACGTCGTCATCGCCGCCCATCTTCGTGAAGAAGGCGAGCTTCTGGACGCCGCCTTGCGTATACGAGACGACAACCGTGTAGCGAAAGCCGCGACAGGTCGGAGTGAGCGTTCGGATCGCGCCGAAGACCGTGTTCTGCGAGACCGAGTGCGCGCCGAGGTCGCCGATGATGTCTGCGCAGGTCGGCTTGACTCCGCCCGCTGGGTCTGCGCCGACCGGCGCTGAGGATCCCAGCGCCAGGGCGGTAAGCCCGAGCGCGATTACAAGAAGTTTTCTCATGTACACCCTCCCCTTGGTGCTAACCGGATTTGTAGACGAAGGTTTGGCCGTCCGCGTGGAAGCTCTTCGAGCCGTCAGTCGTGGTGCCGGCGACCGTTACGAGGATCGCGTGGCCAATGAGAGCCGGATTGGCGTTGATGAAATTGACGAGCGGTGCCCGGTTGAACGTTGCCACTCCGAGCGAGCCGTTGAATGCCTGTGTGACCAACCAGCCGGTTGCATACCACTCTGCCCCAGAAACCGCCGTGCCGGCCACCTTCGTGATGCGGACGTTCGATTTGGGTACCGCGTTCATGTTGAAGAACGGGTTGTAGATCCCGTTCAGCGTCAAGGTGCCCGATGTCGACGAAACGTCGAGGCGGGCCGGGAGCATGATCGTGGTTGCCTCGAAGTCCGTCTCTGCGACGCACGGTGCCGAGTCGGACGCGTTCGGCAGACCGTCTCCGTCGTTATCCTCCGTTGCGTTGTACGGGAAGTTGTCCGGGTTCGTGACAGGAACACCCAACGAGGCTGGGCGACACGCATTTATCGCCGTCTCCTCACTCGTAGAGATGCCGTCGTTGTCATGGTCGACGAGCGTCGTGAACGTCAGCGTCGCAGTACGGGTTCCAAAGGCATCGATCACGGTCAACGTGAGCGTGTGGACGTTCGGGTTGCTCTCACCCCAGCCCGTCGCAGCCTTCGGCCTCAGGTCGAACCCGTCTCCCTTCGCGACGGCCGTGAAGAGGCTGTTGTCGGGCCCGACGTCGTTCCCGTCGAGGTTCCAGTGGAGCTGGTCCGCGGTCAGCGGTGTCCCGTTGAAGCTCTTGCCGGTCCCGACAAGGGAAACGACGCCGAACTCGAGGATCCGCGACGTCGCCGTGGGACTCGAGATCGCGACCGCCGGCGGTGACGGCGTGTTGTTGACCGTCACGTTGTCCAGTGCTTTCACCGGATCGGTGAGGAACCAGCCGTCGTTGACGTCGACCCAGATCTCGCCGCCAGGGCAGCCCGACGGAGTGTCGTAGACGAACTTGCCACTCGCGTCAGAGACGACATTTGCCTTGATGATGTGGAAGAGCCCGTTGCACTTCATCGCAACGTCCCCGTGCAACGGCCCGGTCGAATCATCGCTTGCTGTCCACGTCACGAGCGTGTGCGGCCCGGTGAGCCCGCTGACGTCGACGTTGAAGTTCTGATCGCTGCTTGGACCTGGCTGGCTGTCTCGAGTCGAAGTGATGTGGCAGCTGACGTTGTAGACCCCCGGGGCGACGGACGTTGCCGCCGACAGGGTCTCGCTGAACGAGGCCGTAGTCCCACTCGTAACCGTCTGACTTCCAGGCGTCAGTGTGAGGCCGAATCCAGCTGGGCTACACGTCGCCGACGCGGCGACGGTGACCGGAAGGTTCTGGAGTCCCAACATGATCGCCGAACTGAGCGTAGACGCGTCGGTACTGGTCGCCTGGACCGTCCCTCCGGGCGCCGAGTTTGCGGCGAGTGTCTTAACGCAGGCGATCTCGTCCGTACCCGCGCCCTGCGGGGTGAGGCCGATGACCGTTATGTTGGCGCTCTTCAGGATGTCCGCAGTTGTTGCGGCACTCGTCGTTCCGTCGTCTCCGGGCCAGCCGGAAGAATCGCCCGTGACATGGCAGGTGTCATCGGTCGCGAGCAACACGATGCGTTTCGCGTTTGCGCGCCAGGTTGGTTGCTGGTCCGAGGGCGTGTCGTCAGTCACCGTCGGGAAACACTCACCCGTGCACGGAGTGAGACTGCCGTCTGCGTCGCTGTCGATCGCGGGGTGCGTTGGAGTCGAGAGGTAGTGGAGCGCCTCGAGGTAGCCCTCCGGCAAGTCGTTGCCGCCGCCAGCGCTCAGCTGCGGTGTCCCGGTCGTGAACCCTCCACCGCCCGCGGTGATGTTGCTGTACCGATGGTAGATCCAGTCGCCTGGGGATCCCCACCCGTCGCGGGCGAAATCGCGGAAGCCCGCGACACCCGTGGCGTAGTTCGCACCGGTGCCGTTAAGAGCAGTTATTAGTGAGCCGCCGTCGCCGGTGAGACTCTGCATCTTCGCGATTTGAGTGGTGAAGCTCCCCGTCTCGTCTTGCAGCAGAAAGATGTCAACGAGAGGCGGAATTGCCGTCGTTTCGATGGGAGTGGTCCCGACGCTCAACGTCCCACCCGGCGTGACTTGCGGGATGTCGGTCGCGGCAGTCGCCGTCGCGCTGTCGATCGTCGGCGCCGTATTGCCCACCTTCGTCGTGGTGAAGAGCTTCACGCTCCCGACTGCGCCGGGAGCACCTTTCCACAGCTCAGCTTTGACGGCTCCCACCGGACGGGACACAGATGACGAGATGAGGACATCCGAACTGTCGACGTGAACATCCTCCTTCGAGTGTCCCTCCAGTGGGGCTGCGGGCGCGCGGAAGTCGAGCACGATGTTGCCGCCCGAATCCCGTTCGACGATGTGGTACGGGCTGGTCGTGTCCTGGCCCGTCAGGAGCATGTCCTTCGCAAAACTCGAGACGACGCTCGTATCCGTAACGGTCCCATCAGCCTGAACGGTTAACTGAGCGGTGATCTGAAGGGCCGGGCCCGGCGCCGAGGCGGCGACACCGACTGCGGTACCGCTGGTCGTCCTGCTGGCTGTGCACGCACTCCCTGAAAGGGTTGGAACAGGACCGCCCAGGAAGCAGAAAGCGTCGTTCCAGTCGGCGTTCTCGAGCAGGACGCCCGAGTTCGTGACCCCATTGTTGATGTTGGAGATCAGTGCGGTACGGTCGACGTTCTGCGTCGCCGTCGAGCCGTCGCTCTTGATGTACGCGCGCTCGAGCACGTTGTACGTCTTCCCCGGATCGCCCAGAGTCGCATGGGCGGTGGTGTAGATCGAGTGGTAAGCACCGTTGCTACGACTGAACGGCTCGATCCCCCAATCGTGCATGAGCTCTTGCGTGAAGACGGCACCGCTGATCGAACCGAGCCGCACCCAGGAGTCGATTCCTCCGGGTGAGGACTCGCCTTCGAAGCAGGTCGGATCGACGGCGCTGGCGATGGCGAGAGAGCCCGGGACGACACCGACGACCTTGTCGGCGGGATTCGCGCCGTTGAGCGAATTGAACGATTGCAGCATCGACGACAGGCTCGATTCGATCGTCGCGAAGTTGCTGTTGCTGCCGCAGAACTGACCGTCTGTTCGCAACAAGGGGGTGAGGTCGATGAAGCCGGCGTTGACCGTGAAGCGGATACCCGCCGTGGAGCTTGCGCCGAGGAGATCCCCCAGGCGGCCGCCCGAATCGGAGAATGGCCCGGAGCGGGACAAGCTTGTAAGCGCGTCCTGCAGTGTCTGGCGGTCGGTATCCGCCAGGCCGCCCGGCGGAACGCCCATCGGGACGACCAGAAGCCGCAGGGCATTCGTGCGTGCGGCAACGGTCTTCGTGATCAGCGTACTGCGCGTCCCGGGCAAAAACGTAAAGGCCGTCGTGGTCTCTGCTGAAAGGGTGCACGTGCTGCACGTCTTCGACTGCCATTTCACGCTCGCCTCGAAGCTTGCGTTGAAGCTCGAAGCGGTCGGGCCGACGAGACTGACGACCCACTTCGGATCGCTCGTGGAATCGATCTGCTTCACGATGCCTGTGATCAGAGGCGGAGTGGCGGTGCCGATGGGTGCCAGGGCCTGGACGGCACTAAGCAGGACAGCTCCGGACGCGCTCTGGTTCTTCACCGTGAGCTGCGCGCTGTTGACCTGGATCGCGTTACCGCTGACGGCGCAGGAGGGCAGGCCGAAGTAGAAGCGGACCAGAGTCTCCTTACCGCGGACGAGCTGCGGGTACGACTGCAGCCCCTGGTTCACCGTCGTGTCGAGCAGCACCGGCGTCAGCGTGCACGGTGCCGCTGCCGCGGCATGCACCTCCGGCGCCCCGGATCCCGTTAACACGACGACCGCGACCGCCATGCCGACGAGCGCGCTCCTGATCGGCCGCATTATTCTCGCTCCCCTCTCTCCAACCGCAGATTGCGACAACAGTTACACGATTTGTTGCGCTTTTCAAGAGAGATTTGGACAGGTTTCAGTTGACAAGCGTCTACGCCGTGTCAGCAGAAGCAGCGCTGGGAGCGGGCGCCGGCGGGGGGCGATGCGACCCCGCTGCCGGGTCATGCGTCCACACGCCGCTCGACATCGAGCTCAGTCGACTCGGGATTAGTCGGGGATTTCGAGCTCGAGCTCGGGCTTGCGCACTCGGGCGAATCCGGCGATGCCGAGGGCGCCACTGTCCGCTAGCCGGCACATCCAGCCGTGTCCGCTGTTCGGATCGAACTCGTCCTCGTAGCTCCCCACCGTCACGAAGATGCGGCCACCGCGGAAGTCCCACTCCTCGATCTGGTCGTGTTGGCCTTCGACGTCGCGCCGGAAGGCCTCGAGGTCGGAGCGCAGGCGTTCCTTGACGGTGTCGAGCCACGTCTCCCGCCGATCGCCGTTCACGTCGACCCCGCACTGCTCGAAGAGGTCGTCCTCGATTTGCTCGAAGATCAGCGAGTCGATGTAGCGCAGCGATTCGGACCAGTCCGGCCCCTCGCCGGGCTCGAGCGCGACGAGCTCGACGTCGAGCCCCTGCGCGGCGGCCTGCGAGAGCGCGGCGCCGGCGGCCGGCGACAAACCCTCCTCCTCGCGAACGGCGAGAGCGTGCTCGAGCTCGTGGTCGGGGAGCTCCCCGTCGGCTTCTGCATAGTCGCGCTCGGCCAGGAGATCGAGAAACGGCTCGCCCCCCTCGTCGCGAGCTTGCTGTTCGTCGGCCACCTGCCAGCTGATCGGCTGTCCATCCTCGAGCGTCGTGAACGCGTGACCGAGCCTCGGCGACCCCGGCCGGATCCGACGCAGAGCACCGAGCTCCTCACGATCGTCGGGATGTCGAAGGCGGATGCGGTACCGCGCCGGTTTCGCGAGCGCATGCGGCAGCTCCGTCTCGCCCTGCGGCTCTTCGACGCTCTCGACGAGCCAGAACCGTCCGCCGAGCCGCAACACCTGGCCGGCTCGGAGCGGATCGTCGGACGCGTACTGGTGCACGCGCTCCTTCCCGCTCGCCAGGCGGGTCACCACCTCGTACGTCACAGGTGGAGGTTACCTCCGACAGCAGCCCGGTAGCAGCGACGCTGATGAGATGCTCGCTGCATCGCAAAGCGAGTCCTAGATCTGATCGTCGGAGCGGCGCTGCTGGCGCTGCTCGCTCCGCTCATCGTCGTCCTGCTTGCCGCGATGGCGGTGAACATGAGCGTCTCGCGGGCCGACCGGGGCGGGTTCTTCTATCGAGAGCCCCGCATCTCGCGTGGGCGGCCGTTCGGCCTGCTCAAGTTCCGCACGCTGAAACGGGACGTGCTGGATCAGATGTACGCCGACGGTGGGCATGCGCGCCTCTATGAGGCGAACCCGGCCAATCTGACCTGGGCCGGCAGGCGGCTGCTCAAGCCCTGGTACCTCGACGAGGTGCCGCAGCTCCTGAATGTCCTCGCCGGGGACATGAGCCTGGTCGGCCCACGGCCCTGGCCGCCCGAGATGGTGCGGCGGCAGATCGCCGAGGGGCGGGACTATCGGAATCGCATCCTCGCGGGCCTGACCGGCCCGGCGCAGGTGACAAAAGGCGAAGCAATCCCCTTCGAGGACCTCGACTCCCATTACCTCGAGCGCTGCGGCACGCTCTCCAGCTGGGCTCTGGTGCGTTACGACCTACAAATCCTCTGGCGAACCGTCGTGGTCATCGCCCGTGGAGAAGGACTGAACTATTGAGGCCTCGCTGCCGATAGGGACAGTGTGGAAGCTTCAGCGCTTCAATTTCCCTGGCGTCAGCTCGGCGAGCTCCTGGTCGCCGAAGAGCTGCTGACCGAGGACGAGCTCGAGCAGGCGCTCTCCGAGCAGGCGACGAGCGGCCGCCTCCTGGGCCAGATACTCGTCGCCAACGGCTACCTCTCCGCGTTCTCGCTCGCGCGCGTTCTTTCCGAGCAGCACGGCGTCCAGCTCTCTCCCAAGGAGGGGGCACCGGCGCCGCCGG
>DAITAW010000091.1:0-9875 GCA_036824055.1 Gaiellaceae bacterium
GGAATCGGCACTCGGGTGACGCCGCGGTATCCCTTAGTCGGAGCGTTCTTTCAAGCGCCACTCGGCGACGTCACGAATGCTCACGATGCCGACCGCACGTTCGCCGGCCACGACCGGAATGTGCCGGAAGCCGCGTTCGATCATCGCCTGGCCCGCCTCCTCGACCGATGCCTCCTCGCCCATGGTCAACGGATCCGGAGTCATCCACTCACGCACACGCGCCTCGCTCGAGTGCACCCGGCCCGCGACGGCACGCATCAGATCACGCTCGGTGAAGATCCCGATCAGCCTCCCGAAGTCGGACACGACCACCGCACCGACACCCTGGTCGGTCATCTTCTGGGCCGCTTCGCCGATCGTGTCTTCCGGCGCGACCGTGAGCACGTCCCTCGTCATCACTTCGCCGAGCGTGGCCATGCGGGCGAGCATAGGGAAACGCCCCGCTACAATCCACCCTCCCGTGGGCGATTAGCTCAGTTGGTTAGAGCGCCGCTCTGATAAGGCGGAGGTCCGTGGTTCGAGTCCACGATCGCCCATTTAGCCGTCGGAAGTCCGGCCGCTTCGCGGCCATGATGACTTCCGGCGGGTTTTACTTTCGATCCAAGCCGCAGCGACCGACGCCGGCAGAGCCGGCATCGGTGGCGAAGAAGATCAGTGGAGGACTTCTGTGCGGGAGAGGTAGTCCTCGACCGCACGAAGGAACGTGGCGTCTTCGGCGAGCTCCTTCAGCGTGCCCTTCGTCTCGTCATCGAGATCTTCGTCGCGGGCAACTTCGTTCAGGAAGCTCTTCATCTGGCCGTCTCTCGACATCTCGGCCATGCGCAGGAAGATCCGCTTCGCCTCGTCGTCCTGAGAGATCGCCTCGAGCGACTCCATGTCGTTCAACCACAGTCCGAGCATGCCACCCGTTCAACGCCTCGACGGCGGAACGGGATACGGGGCTATTTGGCCGCTTTCTCCAGCGCTTCGACGAGCTCTTCCAGCTCAGTCTCGTCGACGAACGAGATCTCAAGGCGATTCGAAACGATTCGGCTCGAGAAACCGGTGATTCGGTCGGCGGCAGTCTTCGCGCGCGCCACGAGCGCCGGATCGAGCTTCGTCGTTTGACGCCGCTGCTTCGTCTTCGCGCCGGCCCACCGGGCCGCGCGCTCTGCGGCCCGCACCGACATCCCCTTCTGGACGATCTTGCGCGCCAGGGCACGGCGGCCTTCGTGGTCGGGCACCGCCAGCACGGCTCGCGCATGTCCCTCGGTGAGCTGGCCGCGCTCGACCATCTTGAGCACGTCCTCGGGCAGCTCGAGGAGCCGCACGCGGTTCGACACTGCGGGCTTCGACTTCCCGACGCGCTCGGCGAGGTCACCAAGCGAGAGACCGAACTCGTCGAGGACGACGGCGAATGCTCTCGCCTCTTCGATCGGCGAGAGATCTTCACGTGCAACGTTCTCGACGAGACCGAGGAGGAGCGTGTCGCGGTCGTCGGTTTCACGGACGACTGCCGGGACCGTCTTCAACTTCGCGTCGCGGGCCGCACGCCAGCGGCGCTCACCCGCAATCAGCTCGTAGCCGCCGGCGGTGCGCGGCCGCACGAGCACCGGCTGCACAACGCCCTGCAAGCGCACCGAGTCCGCAAGACCCGCACCTGCTTCGGAGTCGAAGCGCCGGCGCGGCTGCCGCGGATTCGGGTGAATTGCGTCGACAGGCAGCTCGGCGAGCTCCGACGCGGTTGCTCCGCCGAGCAGGACCTCGAGGCCTCGTCCGAGGCCCCGTCTCTCAGGCACGGTCGACAAGCTCCATCGCCACCTTCCAGTAGGCGTCCGCACCGCGCGAGCGGCGGTCGTACGCGATTGCGGGCAGGCCGTGGCTCGGCGCTTCCGCCAACCGCACCGAGCGTGGGACCGTCTGCGTGAACACCAGCTCGCCGAAGTGCTTGCGCACCTCGGCCTCCACGTCCGCGGACAGACGCGTGCGTCCGTCGACCATCGTCAGCAGAACACCGCCGACGGCGAGGCGGGGATTGAGCCGCGCCTTCACGAGGTTGATCGACTGCACCAGCTGCGACAGGCCCTCGAGCGCGTAGTACTCGGCCTGCACCGGAATCAAGACGCGGTCCGCGGCGGCGAGCGCATTCACGGTCAACGGTCCGAACGACGGTGGGCAGTCCAGGAAGACGAACGAGTACTGGTCGATGTCAGAGGCCAGCGCCTGGCGCAGATAGGTCTCGCCGTCCGCGTGGCGCGTCAGCTCGACGGTCGCGCCGGCGAGGTCCGGCTTCGCCGGGATCAGGTGCAGGTTCGGGAACTTCGTCGGCTTCGCGAGATCTCGCAGCGGCACGCCGTCGAGCAGATCGTAGGTCGAGGTCCCGTTCGCGCGCTCACCCAGTCCGGACGTGGCGTTCGCCTGCGGATCGAGGTCGATGACAAGGGCCGGCTCGCCCGCCTCCGCGAGGCAGGCAGCGAGATTGATCGCGGTCGTCGTCTTGCCGACGCCGCCCTTCTGATTCGCCAGCGCGTAGACCTTCGCCACCTTGCCAGCGTACTCAGTCCAACGGACGCTTACTCGCCACCCCGGTTCGGCGCGGAAAGCCGTCCGGGGTCGGCCGCACTTTGCGCAAAACCAGGAGGCCATCGCCGACTTCGGCAAGCTCGCCGCCGATCTGTTCCGCCACCCGGGCGACGCGCTCGGTATCGGCGCTCGGCCCCACCCAGAGAATGACGGCACCCCCGGGACGGACGAGCGGCAAGCACCATTCGGTTGCAACCGCCGGTTTTGCGAGCGCCTTGGCGACCGCGACGCCGTAGAAATCCGTCTCCTGTTCCTCCGCCCGACCCTGGACGACACGAGCATTAGGCGGTGCCCACTCCCGCAAGAAATCGCACTTGCGCCCGATCGCTTCGAGGAGCGTGACCTCACGCTCGGGAAGCGACGCCGCGAGCGGAATTCCGGGCACGCCGCCGCCCGAGCCAACGTCCACGATGGGCCCAGCGAACTCCGACACGGCTTGCAGGCCGCGCAGCGAGTCCTCGAGCAACATGCGCTGGGCTTCCGCGAGATCGCCGATTCCGGTCAAACCTGGAGTCGCGACGAGAGCGCGCAGCCAGTCTTCAAGCAACAGGCGGCTCCGGCGCCGGATGCACGACGACGAATCGGTTGGGCTCCGTGCCCTCGCTCGTCGTCTCGACCCCAGCGAACTCCTTGAGCCTCAGGTGCACGACCTTGCGCTCGACCGCCGTCATCGGCTCGAGCTCGACCGGCTCGTGATCCGACAACGCGCGTTCGGCGGAGCGCAAGGCCAGGGCCTCGAGAGCGGTGCGCCGGCGCTCGCGATAACCGGCGGCGTCGACGACGACCTCTTTGCGGTCCTCGGGATGGCGTCGCCACATGACCGCGTTTGCGAGGTACTGCACGGCGTCGATCGTCTGTCCGTGGCGGCCGATCAACATGCCGAGATCGGACCCGGCGCAGGAGACGGTGATGACCTCGTCCTCCTCCTCGACGTCGATGCGGCCTGTGACACCGATCCCGTCCATGATCCGTGTGACAAGTGCGCGTGCTTCCGCGGCCAGCTCGGACTCGTCGATCGGCTCAGCCGGAGCTGCGTTCGCGGAAACAGTGGCGACCACCTTCGCGGGGGCGAAACCGACACCGAGCAGACCTCGCTCGCCCTCGGTCACGACCTGGAAGTGCACCGCCGACTTGTCCAGGCCCGGGTGCTGTTTCTCCAGCTCTCTGAGTGCAGCCCACTTCGCCTCGCCGACCGTCTCACCGGTCGCCTCGACCGAGATCTCCTGTGTTTCCATCGTCAGCGACGCGCCTTCTTCTTTCGCTTCACCCGTCGAGGCGGACCGTTGCTCGGCTTCGGGGTAGGCGTCTCCGTTTCGGCGGTCGGCGTTTCGGCGGTCGGCGGCGGCTCCTTCGGCGGCGTCCGCGAAGATCGCTTCGTCCCGGACGGGGGCGGCCCGGAGCCTGCGCCGACCTTCGGCATCAGCCGGCGGGTAATCAGGCCCTGCCCGACCGTCCAGAGGTTCGTCGTCATCCAGTACAGGACGAGCCCCGTGGGGAACTTGAGAATGAACGGGATGAAGACGAACGGCAAGATCATCATCAGGTAGCGCTGCGACTTCTGCATCGTCCCGGACATGAAGTACGTCGACGCCACCTGGCTGAGCACGTAGATCGCAAGCAGGACGTAGCCCGACCAGTGGCTGTTCGCATGCTTGGCGATGTTCGGGACGAAATGCAGCCACGACAGGTCGCCCGCCGGCGGATGCTTCGCGAAATGGCGGAGCGTGTAGAAGAGCCCGATGAACACCGGCAGTTGCGCCACCAACGGCAGGCACGACGCGGCCGGGTTGATGTTGTTCTCCTTGTAGAACTTCATCAGCTCTTCGTTGAGCTTCGTCCGGTCGCCCTTGTACTTGCGCTGGATCTCCTTCATCTGCGGCGCGTGCGCCTGCATGTTCTGCATCGAGTGGATCTGCTTCACGGTCAGCGGCACGAGCAGCATCCGCACGATGATCGTGAGCCCGACGATCGACCACGCCCAGGGCAGGCCGACCGAGTGGAGCGCGTTGAGGATGTGCCGAAGCAGGTCCTCGAGCGGCGTGAGGATGCTTGCGACGATCACTTGAAGACCTTCTGGTCCCGCGCGTAGTCGACGCCGCCGCGGCTCCAGGGATTGCAGCGAAGAAGGCGCCAGCCCGCCAGCAGCGTGCCCTTGCAGAAGCCGAACTCCTTGTACGCATCGATCGCGTACTGGGAACAGGACGGGTGGTATTTGCACTGCCCGACTCCCAGGAACGGAGCGAACGTGAATCGGTACGCCCACACGGCGGCAACGCCCACGTATCTCATGCAGCGGCCTTCGTCAGCACTTCGTCGACTCGCTCGGCGAGCCAGTCGAACCCGTTCGCCGTCACCGCCTCGGGAAGGCCCGGCTTGGCGATCAAGACGTAGTCTCGGCCGGCAGGTACGCCTTCCAGACGCTCGCGCCAGACCTCACGGAGCTGTCGCTTGATCCGGTTCCGCGCAACGGCGTTCCCCGCCGCTCGCGGGACCGCGAGCCCGAGCCTCGGCTCGCCCGGCTCCTCTTCACGCTCGAACCAGTAGAGGACGAGAAACCTCGTCGAGGTCGAGCGCCCCTGGCGGTAGACAGCGTCGAAGTCTCGCGAGCGAGACAGGCGGTTCCGGCGTTGCACTGGGTTCTAAGGCGCCGCTTGCGGCGCCGTTGTCAGGCCGTGCGGGCTCTGCCCGTGCGGCCGTCTGAACTGACCGGTCGACACGTTCGACGTTGGCCCAAGCACAGCGAACCGTTACGCGGAAAGACGCTTCCGGCCCTTGGCGCGGCGGCGCTTGAGAATCGCGCGACCCGCACGCGTCGCCATGCGCGCACGGAAGCCGTGCTTGCGCTTCCGCCGGCGCACGTTGGGCTGGTAGGTCCGTTTCACGAGGTCGAAGAAGGAGGAAAGTGCTCCAAAGAGGAGCCGTGGCGGGCCAGTATAGAGGAGCGTTGGTACACAGAGTTATCCACAGCTGCGCGTGTGCGAAGTGCCTCCAAATGTGACCAAGTGTCAGAGTTGATCCACAGGTGTGGAGAGTCGTGTGGAGTCAGGAAAAGCCCTGCAAATCCGCTTGATTTCATCCCCAGTTTCCACCATTGAAGGTGCTTGGGGACGCTGATATGCTCGCCGCTCCCCCGAGCCGGAGAGGAGTGGTACCGAGGCGTGGATCGCCCAATTGAGCTGACTGCGGAGAGCCTGTGGAACGAAGTCGCCGGTCGGCTCAAGGGGGCCCTCAACGAGACCACGTATCGCACGTGGTTCGCGGAGGCTGAGGGAGCAGAGCTTTCCGACGACGCCTTCGTCCTCGGCGTTCCGAATGACTTCACGCGCGAGTGGATCGAGGGGCATTTCCTTGGTCTGATCGGTGCGGCCGTGCGCGACGTCACCGGTCAGGAACGTCGCGTTGCGCTCTCCGTGACGGAGCGGATTCCGGCAGACACACCAGCCCCTGCCGAGGCCCCGAAGGGCCGTTCGGCGGGCGGCGCAATGGACTCCGGGATGAACCCGAAGTACACGTTCGACCTCTTCGTGATCGGTTCGTCGAACCGCTTCGCGCACGCGGCCGCGCTCGCCGTTGCGGAGGCGCCGGCGCAGGCGTACAACCCCCTCTTCATCTATGGGGGCACGGGGCTCGGCAAGACGCACCTCATGCAGGCGATCGCGCAGTACGTCGCGGAGCACTCGAGCGACCTCTCCGTCCGCTACGTCACCAGCGAGACCTTCATGAACGACTTCATCAACTCGCTCCGCGACAAGCGCATCGAGGGGTTCAAGCAGCGTTATCGCACCTATGACCTGCTCCTCGTCGACGACGTCCAGTTCTTCGAGCACAAGGAGCGGATCCAGGAGGAGTTCTTCCACACGTTCAACTCGCTCTACGAGGCGGGCTCCCAGATCGTCATGTCCTCGGACCGGCCGCCCAGGGACATCGCCACGCTCGAGGAGCGACTGCGGTCGCGATTCGAGTGGGGACTGATCACGGACGTGCAGCCACCGGACCTGGAGACCCGAATCGCGATCCTGCGCAAGAAGGTCAAGACCGACGGGATCCATGTGCCCGACCCGCAGGTGCTGTCCTTCATCGCCTCTCGCATCTCGACCAACATCAGAGAGCTCGAGGGGGCCCTGACGCGAGTGGTCGCGTTCTCCTCCCTCACCGGCCGCGCTCTTTCCGTCGAGCTCGCCGAGGACGTGCTCAAGGACGTTTTCCCCCAGGGCGAGGCGGCCGAGGTCTCGATCCAGCGGATCCAGGAGCTCGTCTCCGAGCGCTTCCAGCTGACGATGGACGAGCTCTGCGGCGAGAAACGCTCCCAGAACATCGTCTATCCCCGCCAGGTTGCGATGTATCTCTCGCGCGAGCTTACGGACTCGTCGTTGCCCAAGATCGGCAAGGAGTTCGGCGGCCGCGACCACACGACGGTCATCCACGCGACCTCCAAGATCGCGCGGCTCATCCGTGAGGACAGATCTGTCTACAACCTTGTGCAGGAATTGACCGCACGTGTGAAACAGGTCCGTTGAGGGTCGGTGCCTGTTGAGAAGCCCGATCTGTCCACCATCTGCGTCCCCTGCAAGAATGGCTCAACCACGGGCAAGGGGGCACTCCTCCCCGGTCCTAACACCCCCTATTACTGCAATGAGGTTTTAAATGATTGAAAGCAAAACCATAGTAGGGACGGGGATGAAGGTCGCCACTCAACGCGACGAGCTCGCGCAAAAACTCGGTGTCGTCGCCCGCGCGGTTTCCACCCGGGCCAGCGTTCAGATCCTGTCCGGGGTGCTGCTGCGGGCGGAAGGCGGGCGGCTGCATCTCGCCGCGACCGACATGGAGTTGTCGCTCCGCTCATCGCTCGATGCGCAGATTGACGGTGAGGGGTCGGTTGTGGTGCCAGGCCGGCTGCTCGTCGATCTCGTGCGGCTTCTGCCGGACAACGAGGTGACGATCGAGTACCGCGCTGAGGAGAGCGTCGTGCACGTGACGTCAGGCCCTTCCACGTCAACGCTCCACACGTATGCGGCCGACGATTTTCCGCGACTGCCGGACCTCGACGCCGTCGGGACGTTCACCGTCGATCGCGAGTCGCTGCTCGACACCGTGTCGCGTGTTGCGCGCTCTGCATCGCGCGATGAGTCCCGCCCGGTGCTGACCGGCATCCTCGTGCGATTCGAGGCCGGAAAGCTCGTGATGGCGGCGACCGACTCCTACCGGCTCTCGGTGAAGGAGACCGAGCTGAGCGGAGAGGTGCCAGAGCTCGAGGCGATCATCCCGGCTCGCGCACTGGCCGAGCTGGCCCGCATCGCACAGGCCGGCGACAGCATCGAGCTCGGCGTGCACGAGAACCAGGTCGTGTTCGCAGCCGATGACGTGTGGCTGACGACGCGACGCATCGACGGTCAGTTCCCGAACTACAAGCAGCTCCTGCCGGACGCGTTCGAGCACGATGTGACGCTGCCGCGCAACGAGCTACTCGACGTCGTTCGCCGGGTCGGCGTGATGGTGCAGCGCACATCGCCGATCCAGCTGCGTTTTGCGGAGGGCGAGCTCACCGTCTTTGCGCGGACGCAGGACGTCGGGGAGGCGAAGGAATCGCTACCGGTGCAATTCGCGGGCGATCCACTCGAGATCGGCTTCAACGCCGAGTTCCTCCGCGAGGGCATCGAGACAATGGCGGAAGACGAGATCCGGCTGCGCCTGATCTCACCCCTCCGTCCGGCGGTGATCGAAGGCGGTCAGGACGATCCGACGTACCTGATCATGCCAATCAGGCTGCCCGGCTAGATCGTCGCCGGCTGATCGTCTCCACGGTCTCTCTCCGGAACATCAGGTCGTACGGGCGCCTCGACCTCGACCTCGAGCCGGGGCTGGTGCTCGTAGTTGGCGCCAACGGCGCAGGAAAGACCAACCTGCTCGAATCGCTGCACGTCGGCACGCAAGGCTTCTCGCCGCGCACGCGCTCCGATGCGCAGCTCGTGCGTTTCGGCGAGCCGGCGGGGAGAATCGCGTTGCGCGGTATCCGGGGAGAGACGAGCGTCGAGCTCGAGGTGACGCTCGAGGTCGGTGAAGGAAAGCGGGCGAAGGTGAACGGCGCGCCGCTTCGTGCAGCCGAGCAGCTGCGTGCAGAAGTCGCGACGCTCGTGTTCACGCCGGACCGGCTCTCCGTCGTCAAGGGCGGCCCGGCTGTTCGCCGCGCCTACTTCGACCGCGCGCTCGGGAGGCTTGCACCCGCACGCGCAACGCTCTCTGTCGAGTACGCAGCGGCGGTTGCGCAGCGCAACGCGGCGCTTCGCCGTGCTGCCGGCGGCTACTCGTCCCGCGACGCGATCGCTCCCTGGACGGAGCAGGTCGCGACTCTCGGTCGCAAGCTCGTCGAGTCGCGAACCGAGGTCGTGGCTGCGCTGGCGCCGGGTTTTGCCGAACGTGCGGATGAGCTCGGTTTGCCCACGGCACGCATGGCCTACGAAGGTGAGCCGCCGACGGTCGAGCTGCTCGACGCGCGTCTCGAACGCGATCTCGAGCGAGGCGCCACGGGGCTCGGCCCGCACCTGGACGATGTCGTCCTCACGAGCGGCACACGCGATCTGCGCAGTTTCGGCTCGCAGGGAGAGCAACGTCTAACCGTGCTCGCACTGTTGCTCGCTGAGGCAGAGCTGATCGCCGAACGCCGCGGTTTCGCGCCGCTGTTGCTCCTCGACGATGTCCTTTCGGAGCTCGACCCGGACCGCCGGAGGGTGCTCGCCGAGCGGGTGGTCGGCACGGGCCAGACGCTCATCACCGCGACCGAGGCCTCCTCGCTTCCGGTCGACCCGGCCCAGCTTCTCGAGGTCTCTCCGGGGCACGCGCGGGCCGTCTGATGGACCGTGTCGAAAGAGATGTCAAGCGCGAGCTCGGCCGCTTCGGCCCGGCAGCGGGGATGGCACCTCTCGTCGAGGCGTGGCCCGCCGCAGTCGGCCCGGAGATCGCTCGCAATGCCTGGCCCGCTCGCATCACCCGAGACGGAACGCTGCACGTCCACACGCAGGATTCGATCTGGGCCTTCGAGTTGACGACACGCGCAGAGGAGATCCGCTCACGCCTCGGCACGGTCGCGCCACGGCGCATGGCATTCGCTCCGGGGCCGCTGCCTGAGCCTCCCCTGGCGCCCGCAGAGGAGGTTCGCCGCCGTCCTCCCGAACCGACTCCGGAGCACATTGCGAAAGCTGAGTCACTCACGCGACTCATTCGTGACGAAGAGCTTCGCAAAGTGGTCGCGAAAGCCGCTGCCGCAAGCCTTTCTCGCGACGATAACGACCGCTCGTTTTGCTAGAATTCGGGGTGCC
>DAITAW010000021.1:0-37953 GCA_036824055.1 Gaiellaceae bacterium
GGCACGACCGGAACCCCACCCAACGAGGTCTACAACACGAGGATCGACTACACCTACGACAACGGCAACAGATTGATCACGACTGTCGACTCGGCGAACGGAGGAAGCCAAATAACCGACGTTCCCGACGACCTCGACCGTTTGATGAGCGAGACAACCCCCCAGGGAACGGTCTCCTATACCTACGACAACGCTGACCGGCGACTGACGATGACAGTCAGCGGCCAGCCCGAGGTCGACTACCAGTACGACAATGCCGACCGGCTTTTCTCTTTGACACGAGGCACGTCGAGCGTCGCGATCGGCTACGACGACGCCGACCGCCGCACAAGCGTCACCCTCCCGGACGCGATCGTCGAGCAGTACGGCTACGACAACGCCTCCCAGCTGACCGGAATTACCTACAAGCTCGCAGGTGCGACGCTGGGCGACCTCAACTACGGCTACGACTCGGCCGGCAAGCGAAACGCCGTCTGGGGCACATACGCAAGGACGGGCCTGCCGACCGCGGTCACCTCGTCGACGACCTACAACGCGGCAAATCAGTTGACCAAGTGGGCGAATAAGGCCACCTCGAACGATCTGAACGGCAGCCTGACCAACGACTCCCTCGGGACAACGTACACCTGGAACAACCGCGGCCAGCTCGCCTCGACATCGAAAACCGGTACTTCGGTCGGCTATACCTACGACGCCTTCGGACGGCGGACGTCGGAGACCGTCAACGGCGGCAGTGCAACCAGCTTCCTCTACGACGGCCCCAACGTCGTACAGGAGCAGTCAGCGTCGCCCGCGAATCTCTTCACCGGCCTCGGAACCGATGAGACATTCTCACGGACGATCGGCTCGGATCAGAAGACACTTCTGGGTGACGCGCTCGGCTCGACGCTCGCGCTCGCCGATACGGGCGGCGCCGTCACGACCTCATACACCTACGAACCGTTCGGCAAAGCCACTTCGAGCGGCGCGACGAGCACGAACACTTTCCAATACACCGGCCGCGAAACAGATGCGAATGGGCTGCTAGCGTTGCGAGCCCGATACTACAGCCCCATCGTGCAGCGTTTCCTCTCTGAGGATCCCATGGGCCTCGCAGGCGGAGGCCCGAACATCTACCTCTACGCTCTCGACAGTCCGACGAATCTCGTCGATCCTTGGGGACTATGCGGCCAGTCACCTGCCGGGGCGTTGCTGGACCTCATGAGGGGTAGATGCGGCGTTGGCGTTCTGTCCGTGGCCGTTCTTGATACGTATCAGGGGATCAAGGACGCCGCGCCTTGGGCGGGCAATCATGTAGTAAACAGGCGCGCGCTTCTCGGTGGTGCGATCTTGACGGGAGCTGTCGCAGCGGGAGTCGGCACGGCGGGTCTCGGTGTCATTTGCTTCGGCCTTACCGGGTGGGAGCCTTTTCACTGTCTTGCTGCCATCGGAGTCGGAGTAACCGCTACCGGATTCCTCGGCTGCCTAGGTATCCATTACATCAGGCACGGCCGCGGCGGACTATGCGTCCCTGGGGGCCCGAAATGATCTTCCGTCGTCCAACGGCGCCGAGGCGGGGGCACGTGTTCTCGCGGCTTCTGCTGTTCTTAACCCTGACGATTCTCCTCGCAGGCGGCATCACCTTCGTGTTAGCGATACTCAGCTTCGTCCGAGGTGACTCAGCTGTGACGAGTATCGCCCTTCTGTTCGGTTCATGCATTGTCTTCGCCTTCGTCGGAATTTTGCTTCACGCCCGACGACAGCTGATCCGACGCGGCCAAGAGTGAGACGGAGCGGCGCGGGGACATTCCGCATCACTGGCGCGGGTAAGAGGGCTGACTCGCGGGACGGCTACGCCCCAGCTGTGCACGGTTTCCGGTGGCGCAAGAAGCCGTTGATGTGCGTCCATTGCGGCCGCGAGATCACTCGCGGCTAGGCGATCCGTGTGTTCCGAGGCTTCAGGTAGCGCAGCTACCACGAGACGTGCGCGGTAGAAGCGGGCGTGATCGATGACCGGGAGTTTGGATGGCCGCTCCGCGGCCCCGAACGCCGAGACCGCGGCTAGCCCTCCGCGGATTCCGTCGAGGGACATCCCGAACACTCGCGCACGCGACCGATTGCTCGTCGGGCCTATGGACGTCGAGGCCCTTGTTCTCTGACCAGGCGACAACTTTTGCCCAAACCTTTGCCCATCTGAGCTGATCTGAGCTGTTCTCACATGACCTAAGACCACCTAAACAAGCCCAAAAGCTCGTTGGCTGACCTAGCAACGCACGTCTCATAACCCGGAGGTCGCAGGCTCAAATCCTGCACCGCTACTGAAAAAGGCTCCGTCATTCAGCGGCGGGTGTCAACCTCTCCGCAGCCCACGCAGCCCCAATGACGTCCATCTTGTGCTGCCAGACGCCGCGCCAAGCTGCACGCACCTCGTCATCGGCAAGCAATTCGTTCACGGCGGTCTCGTCGGATGGCTGGATACAACACGGCCGGGATGGACAGTGAGCGCGGTCGGCGTTCGGGTCGGGCGCAGTCCACAACCGCGTCTTGCTTCTCAGGGTCGGAGGCGGGGGAGGGAGCGGTCCGAAGGCCGCCCCCTCTGATCATCACCGGATGCTCCGAATAGGCGTTTGCTTCGCGAGCATCTGTGGTCCTCTTGTGGTGCGCCGTGCTAACGCGATCGGCGCGGTCGCTTGCGCCGCTCGACAGCGCGTGGCTCGCTCGAGCGTGCCGACGTCGCCGCGGAATAAAGCGCTGACAGATTGGGGCGTTTGCTCATGGCAAGACCGCTAGCGCAACGAGTTCAGCACATGGAGCTCCCGTCCATGCCGCTTCGAGTGGTCCTACCTTGCGTGCACGCAGTCCTCGGTGAAACCCACCTCAGCGATCGACCTCGTCGTCACCGCCTTCTCAGCCCTTGCGGCTGACGAGCAGGACGAGGCGTACACAAGGATCCACGATCTGCGCCTAACGCGTCTCGCCGGCGAGGACAGCGAGATGGCGCGTCATCTGCGCTCGCTCCGCCGCGTCGCCGACGTCGTCGGCGCTGACCTGACGCCGGAGACGTACCGCGCCGCACGGCGCACACTGGTTGCCGACGGCGAAGAGGTGATCGAGTTCAATGCGCTACTGCGCTACTTCGGCAGTTGGCGCGCCGCCAAGGACGCCATCGGTCTCGCCGAGCTCGAGACAGCGGACAAGATTGAGGCCCGCTTCCGCTCGCGCCTCGTCGGCAAAGTTCACCGCTACCGCGAAGACACGCTGCGCGAGACGCTTGAGCGTTGCGCCGGCGATCTTGGGCACGTGCCTCTGATCATCGAGTTCGAGCACTGGCGCCGGCGCGAGCTCGAGCTGGCTAAAGCGCGTGGGGAGGAGCTCTTCCTGCCGAGCGACTCGCCGTACCGCCGGCGTTGGGGGAGCTGGGACAAGGCATTGCTTGCCCTCGGCTTCTCGGCAGAAGAGGTCTATGCACGGCTCGAGCCTGGCCGTGACGCCAGCAACGAATCGCTCAAGCGCTTCCAGTTCGGCTCAGGTTGAGCGGTTCGTTGAGTGCGGGCCCCGAGGCCGGCCTGTCTGGTGGTCGCAGATGAGATGAAACGGGCGAACGAACTGGCTTCAGCCTAAGACTCGTCCACGGAGCTACGCTCGACCTACATGTCGGATGACCCTGAGCTCGTGGTGTCCGTCCCTTTGGACAGCGATGGCTTCTTGCGGCGCGAGTGCCCGACTTGCGAAAGGGAGTTCAAGTGGCTTTCGAGCGAGGAAGGCGACAGTGAGCCGCCACCCGAGAGTGGCTTTTTCTGCCCTCTTTTTCTGCCCTTATTGCGCAGTCCAGGCCCCGAGTGACAGCTGGTTCACGAAGCCGCAACTGGCGCTGATCGAGAGTACGGTCAATCAAGAGGTGATAGGGCCGGCTCTCAAGGAGTTTGGTCAGCGGCTGCGCGACATTGGTCGCCAGTCCGGCGGGCTTCTGAAGGTCGACCTCGAGTCAGACCAACCGCGCCCAGCGGATCCTCTGACCGAGTTGGACGACATGCGCCGGGTCGACTTTGCCTGCCACCCGACAGAGCCGGTCAAGGTCCTCGACGATTGGACACGACCGGCCCATTGCCTGATATGCGGCACACCATCACGTCCTTAGCGCTTGTCATGGACTGCCGTCTGGAACGTGCTCGATAAAGACATCGAGCGCCGCCGGCAGCTGCTCGGCCGCCTCGCTCATCGCCGTCTCGAGGATCTTCTGGAGCTGAACGCTGCCGACCGACGCGGAGCGTACGCCGCTTTGCCAATCGAAGTTCGGCCCACCCATGACGCTCGTGTACCCGACGTCGATCAATGCGCGAAAGGCGAGTTCGCCATCTGCCTGTAGCTCGACGCCGCGGCCGAAACGTACGACCCAGGGCATGTGCGGATGACCTAAGACGATCTGACTCTGTCGATGCCAGCGGAAGATCGAGTCCTCGGTCTGGTCGAACTGCTGCGCGCGCAGCATGTTCTGCACGTATTGGTCGGCCATCATGTCGATCTGGGCGCGAGGGTGGACGTCCTTGAGCGCCTGATTAAGCGGCTCGGTTAGCCGTTGCAGGAGGCGGACGACCTCGCGGGCTTGTTCCTTCCAGATCTGCTCAAGGTCCTCTTGGGCGAGCTGCTTCTCGATCTTCGCGCGGAGTCTTTGCCGGGCCTCGCTGACGTCGACCCGGACAGGCTCTGCAGCGAGCGTCAGCCAAGCGTCGAGGTCGTTGACGACCTGCTCGATCGTAGGTCGCGCCTCGGGATGGATCATTGTCATGCGGTCAACCAACCCATCGAGCGCCAGCGCGTGCGGGTGCGGGCGCAGGTCGGCGATCGACAGGTCGCGCGTATCGGCGGGCTGGTGTCCATTCGGCGGGAAACGCTGCTCGGTCGCCAGCACCCAGATCGTCTTGCCGAGTGAGTAGACGTCGGCTGGGTGGGCGTCGGCGTTCGCTGGGTCACGGATCATCTCGTAAGCAGTGAAGTGGGCGGGACCGATCGGCTTGCCTGTTCGCGTCAGCTCGTCCAAATCCGGCGCCGCTACGAGCCCGAAATCGCCGACGAGCCAGGCGCCGTTCATCTCGTAGAGGTTCTGGGGCTTGATGTCGCGGTGGCCGATGCCGTGTTCCCGCTTCAGCCGGTCGAGAGTTGCGGTGATCGCTCGCACCGCTGCGATGACGGTTTCGAGCAGCTGGCTCTCGAGCGCGTCAGCGATCAGAGTCGCGCGTGGCATCGCGAGCCACGCCGGGTCATCCTTACTCGGGTTGTCAGGTAGGTGGAACTCGATCAGCGGAAGCACACCGGCAAAGTCCCGGAGTTTCTCGAGCGTCTCAACCTCTTGCACGAACCGCCGGTACGGCTCGCGATGGACGTTTGTGGCGTTCAAGACCTTCAAGGCCACGTCGGGATCGCCACGGCGCTGGGCCCGATAAACGACAGCGTTGCCGCCTTCTCCGAGCTTGCCGGTGACGGTGAAGGGCCCGATCGTCCGTTGCTTAGTTGGCATAGTGACAAGCTAGCGGTGCGAGCTGACCCGTATCAGGCCGCCGCACAACAGCGCTACGGTGCGGCGACCACTCTCCTCGTGAAGGAGCGATAGCTTCTGGCGATGACATGGGAACGGTTGGCCGTGACGCTGCTCCTCCAGCAGTACCGGCCGACACCGGAAGAGGACGAGTTGCTTCGGGCGGACGTGAGGAGGATGTGGTCTGCCTCCGCGCAGACCGCCCATCCGGGGTCATCAAACGTCACGAAGGCTGCACTCGCCACGAGGCAGCTCGCATTCCACAAGGCAGCGGCCGGTGTCGATGGGCCGCAGGCAGCACAGTACGGCCACGATCGCTGGTCGGTGCTGATCAATGAGAGTGCCGCCTGGATGGTCGCCAAGGCGCTCGGCCAGCGGTGGGCGTCGATGGTTCCGCCGACGATGATCCGCTCGCTCTGGCCCGCGCCGCCGCTCGTACACGGCTTCGGTGTGTTCTCGGTCGGCAAGCCGGGTGAGACCTCGCGGATCGAGCCGTTGAATGACGCGGCACTCTGCGATGCAGCGGCGTTCTTCGACGCGTTGATCGGCCAGCAGGATCGCCACCAGACGAACTACCGGTGGGATCAGGCCTCCGGATCGCTCGGTCTAATCGACAACGCTTACGCCTTCGCCGCTCCGGGATCTAGCTCGGCGACGGGAGGTGTCTTCCTCCCGCACGCCTCGCTCTTCGTTGAGCGGCGCAACCAAGACGGACGTAAGCCGCTCTCGCAGGCCGAGGTCGGCGCTCTCGGCACGCTTCTTGGCAACCAACCGCTTCTCGACAACCTCTCCCGGATTCTCCGTCCGGAGCAATTCGCTGCGCTCAAGGTGCGGGCCGAGCGGATGCAGAGCAGCGCCGAGCTGTTGGATGTCCTTGAGTTTTGAGACGGGAAGCCTGGCACAACCCAACAGGTTGTGCTAGAGTGAGGTCTCAGGAGGCCCCATGAAGCACGTGACGATCGCCCGCGCGGGCTACAACTTCGATACTGACACCCCCTACGACGAGCCCGTCGCCGTTTTCACTGTGGATGCAGATGGGATACACGTGCAGTCGGGCGAGGAGTTCATCCCGAAGACGATGCCGGTCTACGACGTCCAGGCCAGGCGGGACGTGACCTTAGAGGACGACCCGGAGCGCTGGGCCGAACTACTGCCCTCTGCTTACCGGGCGGGCGACTACTTCGTCGTCGTCGCCGAGCGGCCGCAAGACGAGCAGAGGATCGTCGCGTCGGATCCTGCCGCGGCCGGTCGGGCGCTGGCCGAGGCGATCGACGTGCGCCAGATGGTCTGATACGCCATGCCGCGCACGGCCACCTCGGTCACGGCAAACAGCTACGTTGCCAGCGTTCTTAGGAGCGCGCGCGAGGCGGCCGGACTCACACAGAGCGAGTTGGCCGAGCGGCTCGATGTCTCACCCGCTTACGTCCAGAAGGTCGAGGCTGGGAAGGCGAACCTAACGATTGGCCAATTGGCGCGCTTCGGCGAAGCGCTTGGCGCGTTCTTGCAGCTCGAACTGAAACCGCTTCCTGTCGAAGAGCCGTTTCTTGAGCGGCTGCTTCAGTAGCGAGCTGCTCAAGCAGAGCTAATACAAGGCAAGTTCGAGAGCGAGACTCTGATCTCGGCACCCACGCTTGCGCCGAGTGCGCGGACGTGCGTCTCTAGCTCTCGAGCTGACTAAGCCACTGCTCGAGCTTGGTCGGCTCGGGAAAGTCAGGGTCGCCGCTCATGAAGCACTCAAGAGCAAGGTCGGCGTAACGCTGTCCGCGCTCTGAGGCGGCGGCGCGATCGGCGGCGAAGCACTCGTCGCAGAGGATCCGCGCCGATGTTGGCCGCTTACGCCGGCGGCCGTCGCAACCGCAGACCTCGCAGGTTACGAACGCTCGATAACGAGCCGCGCCGACCAAACATTCGCACTCGGCTGCGCTCTCAGGAGCGAACTGCGCGAACACGCGCAGCATTCCGGCCTTAGCCTCGATGCCGACGAGCCGGAAGCGAGGGTCGAACGCGAGCAGCTCGTCGTAGAGCTCGCAGACGAGCGGCCGCCAACCAAACCCAACTGATTGGCAGATCTCGTCCGGCTCCATTCGTGCCGCCAAGTAATCCCACTCCGCGTTGCGGGCCTGGCGGTCGAGGCGAGCGCGCCGACGCTCGGCGAAGTAGGCGAGGATGCCGCTCGAGGGGGTGCGGCCCTCGTTCACTCGTCACCTAGCGGCGAAGGACGACTACGAGTGCCGAGAGGGGCAATGTTCGGCAGAGGTGCGAGACGGGTGGCGACCGCGATGAGGTCGCGGATCGTCACGTCCATGCCGAATGGTTCGCAGCCGCCGATGGTCGCTGCGACGCGGTAGACGGTCAGATGGTCGTCGTCGGCTGGCTCCTCACCTTGAGCTAGGCAGACGAGCCGCAGCGCGGCTGCGCTGCACCATGCCGGGTCAACCGCGGGATGTGACCAGCCCCGCCCCGTTTGCTTGACGAAGAGGTTGAGCGTGCCAATGGCCCGATCGAGCGATGCAGCTTCGTCCTCCGAGAGTTCGAGGTTCACGGCTGGCCCGAAGATGCGGCGTCGCCAGGGTTCATGGATTCGAGACCTCCGAGTGTTGTTGCAGCGGGAGTTCAGCTCACAGCTTCGAACGCCGATCCGAGAGCTATGAGCCAACGCGGCGACGATTCGAAGCAGGCGCGCTCAGCCCGCGATGCCGAGATCGATAGCGCGATGCAGCGCTTCTTCGACCTCTCGGCCGCAGACCAGCTGCGTGCGTATGAGCAGATGCGCGATTTTCTTGGTGCCTCGGCGCCGGCCCAGACCGCTGAGGACCACGAGCTTGAGCAGCGCCGCGAGAGCCTGGCAGCACTGGAGCAGGTTCGTGAGCACCTTGGATTGGAAGGCAAGGCGCCGACGGTCAAGGAGTTCGATCGCGTTGCGCACGAGCTCGACCTTGGATGGACGGCACGGCGGGTCGGGGAAGTTTGGGGCCGCTGGCGCTTCGCCTGCGAGGCACTACTCGGAGAGCGCCCGCGGTTGACCGCCGTGCAGCAGTCGTTGCAACACCGCTTCTCAGGCCGTAGGCGGAGGTATGAGGATTACGTGACCGCGCTCCGTCTCTGGCTGGCGAGTGATCCGCCTCTGCTGCGGATGAATGACTACACCCTCTGGACTCGCCAGTTCAACGACACGCTCGCGGACGGTCAGATGCCGCTGCCGCGCGCGGAGACGATCACTTCACTGCTGCAGATCACCTGGCCAGAAGCTGTCCGCTGGGGCCGCGGGGAAATCACTTTCGCGGAGGCGGCGAAGCGACGCCCGTGGTCGCGACAGGACTGGTCCTCTGGTCCGCACGATCTCGTCGGCCTTGGGACAGCCGCGGAGATCCTGGGTCTCGGTGGGTCCTCGTGCCGGCATCACTCGTACAAGCCCAACTTTCCGACGCCGGTCGTGGTTTTTGCTCGCGGGCAGGGCGTGCGGGCTTGGCTGAGGAAGGACATCGAGTCGTACCGCGACACGGGCAAGGCGCCGAAGCGACGGCGCGATCAATGGCGGGCGCAGTACTACGAGGTTGGCGAACTGGCCTCCCTCATCGGCGTGTTGCCGCTCAGCATTCTCACCAAGCAGGGGCACGCTCCGGGGCCAACTGGATGTGCCGGTGGCGTTTTTTACTGGTTGAAGCGCGACGCCGACCGCTGGATCCGCGAGAACCGGGAACTCATCGACAAGCGGCTCAAGCGAGGGCATATGAAAGCCCTCGACCGGCGCCCGAACGCCCGTAGAGCTAAGCAGACCCGAACTCGCGCTTGAGCTCGGCCAGGACGCGTGGGTATTCGCGCGTCACCCGCGCGCCGACCTCTCGTTCATCTTCGAGCGCAAGGCGCCCGCCGACCGCGCGGGCATCCATCAGCTGGCCGAGGCGGTAGTTCAGCCACATGCGGATCTTGATCTCAACGGGATGACTGTCGTAGTAAGCGATCGCCGCCTCGACCTGCTGCCGACTTAACGAGTAGTACTCCGCGATGCCGGCAACCCAGTCCTCGCCCCAAGCACCGACGCCTGATCGAGCGTCGTCGATTGAGGGGCGATCTCCCAGACGTCGAGGCCACCGCTGACACCCGCCCGCGGGCCGGTCGGCCCATCTCTTATCTCAATCAGCTCGTTGGCTTGAGGTGCCATGGAGTCACATGTAGCACGGTTCCGCCCATGACCGAAGCTTCATAAGAGGACAAGTACTGGCGCTACTTGATCTCCATGGGTCTTCTAGAGGACATCGATCGCGTCACGGCCCTAGTGAAAAGCGGCAGCGACGAGCAACGGGAGTGGTTCGACGGTTGGAAGCGAAGTTTCGTCGCTGCGGCCGACGCGGGCGACGAGCTTGTGAAGACCTGGCCGACATCCTGATCCTCTTCGAGCGAAGCGAACTGCGGCCGCCGGAGCGCTTCTACACGCTCGAGGAGGCGGCCGATGAGCTCGCAATCGACCGCCGCGACGTCGGGCTCGAGTAGTCGCAGCTAGGTGGGGACGCGGGGCAACTTCAGTACGTTCACAGCGGCACCGCCTCCTCAAGCGCGGTCTTGAGGTGATCAGGCTTGAGCAGATCCGTAGTCGCCAGATCGACCGGCTCGCCGAGTAGCTCGCTGATCTCGCGCTTCAAGCCGGCGAGATCGACCAGCGTGTAGCTGTCGGGCAGATCGACGAGGAGATCGATGTCGCTTCTTTCATGCTCCTCGCCGCGGGCGACGGAACCGAACAGGCGGAGATTAGTCGCGCCCCGCTCGTCCAGTAACTTAAGAAGGGCAGATCGGTGTTGACGCAGCTTCACTGCGCGCGCGCCTGGTGCGCCACCCGATCGGGGTCGAGCCGAGTCCATCGCCAACATGTAGCACTGTGCGCCCGACTCGGTTGATCGGGTCCCCGCGAGCGAAGGCCGAAGGCACCTGCAACCTGAAACAACGTCGTCGGGCTGATCTTCGACTACGCGCCGCCGTGGCGGAACGTACGGTTCCTCGATCGCCACCGACCAGCCCGCCCTGACTGCGCTCTCTGCCTCGCTCGGCGTCCGCCCGGCGCGGGCCGGCGTCTTCGTGCCTCCATCTCCACACCTCAGCTGGCAGCAGATGTACACCATCGCCCTCGCTGCGCTGACGCGCTTCTGGGGCGGCGATCAAAGCCTGATCTTCCCCCTCCAAGACGATCTCCTCGAACACGAGTTGTTCTGGGCGCTCGCCGACCGTCTCGACGCCGACCATTTCCTCGTCTACAACGGCGCCGCCGGCGACGCTGAGTACGTCGCGCCCGAGGATTACGCCGCCAGTCTCGAACGTGTGCGGCAGCGCGTCGCCGAGTTCGACGAGGAGGTCATCCGCCACCACCTCGAGGAGTGGCGCGAGCAGTGGATCGTCGAAGGCGAAGTTCCTGTCGGGCTCGAAGAGCTCCTCGTCCGCCGCGTCGCCCCGCTGCACGATCGCGCTCTCCGTGGGCTGGAGCCGTTTGGCGGCATGCATGC
Source organism: Gaiellaceae bacterium (assembly GCA_036824055.1). Taxonomy (GTDB): domain Bacteria; phylum Actinomycetota; class Thermoleophilia; order Gaiellales; family Gaiellaceae; genus 3-1-20CM-4-69-9. Next base: position 11,005 of record DAITAW010000021.1, read on the forward strand.
GCCGCCTTACCCGTTCACCGACGTCGCCGTCCTGGCCGATCTACCGCAACCCGTCGTCGACCCGACGACTGCACTTGGCGACATCGAACGTCTATTGCTCGCCGCCGAGGTCGGCCGCCTGCCACCGGGGCTACGTCAGCGGCTCGAAGAGCGCGGCATCGAGGTCGCTGACGAGGCGCTTGACACTCCGGCCGCGTGGCGGCAGTTCTACTTCCGCCAGATGCGGCGCCCGGCGACGAACTATCCCTTGCGCCTCACCGAGCTCGGCCTCGAGTGGTATCGCCGTCAGCCGCTCGACGGTGCCGCGCTTCCCGTCGTCGTGGGTGACGACGCGTGGGACTTCACGCTTTTCTATGCCTTGCGTCGCTGGCGCTCGCTCGCGTACTGGATCCCGGCGGGCTACCTCGAGAACGAGGAGTACTGCCGCAACTTGCTTGCGACGCTCGAACAGCAGCCGACCGGGGCAACGACGATCGCCCTCCTGTCGACCTCAGACGAAGATCTGCGCGAGCAAGCGCGCGAGCGGCTAGCGACGTATCAGGAGCGGATGGGCAGAGGTGCGCGTCGGCTCGCGCTCGAGGCCAGCGACTGGCGCGACTTTGTTCGTGACGAGCCGAACCGGCTCTTTGAGCGCGACAACTACGGGCTGCCTCAGCCTCTTCTCGTCGTTGGCGGCACTTCACCACGGCTACCGACGCCGCTGCCGCGCCAAGTCGTTGCCGAGACGCCGACCGACGTTCGCTGGATAACGGACGTCGGCGTCGACGGCTGGTCGACGATCCGCGGGCGGCAACTCGGTGTACGCGTCCTTGAGGGCGGTGGCTACGACGAGCACTACTTCCGCGCCGGCAGCGACGGCCTCGCCTACCACTGCCCGCACTTCATGATCAGCGGCGGCGCGAGTCTCGAGGCGTCGACAGTGCGGCCGCGACTGCGTCCGCTCGACCTCCTCGATCAGCTGGCTGCGGCGGTCGAGCCACAGGGATGGCAGATCCGACCCTCCGACAAGGGCATCTACGCCCGCGAGACGACGGCCTTGTTCGGTGGCATCGCCGAGCTGGCGGCGGCACTGCGCTCGCCAGATACTCGAGCGGTCCTCGATGTCTACATGCGCACCGATGCCGAGGCGCCGGGGAAGCGGCTCGCCGACCGTCGCCGCTATCTGAGCTTGGCGCACATCGGCGCTGTCCTCGACGAGAACCGTGCTGCTGCCTGCCTTGGCCAACTCGAACCGCTAGAGGTGCTCCGCCGCGGCGTCATCCTCAAGTGCCGCCGCTGCCGAGCCGCCGCGTTCTACAGCGCCGCCGAGTTCGAGCCGACGTTCCGCTGCGTACGCTGCCGGCTCGACCAGGTGCCGGACCGCGAGAGCTGGCTTCGCACCGTCGAGCCGATCTGGTACTACCGCCTCGACGAGGTCGTCTTCCAGTTCCTGACGCACAACGGGCACCTGCCACTCTTGGCCGCCTACGACCGTTTCAACGAGACGCGCGAGCCCGTCGCCTACGCCTTCGAGCTCGATATTTTCGATGGAGAAGGGGAGAGGTCAGAGCTTGACCTCGCCGTGTTGGTCGGCGGACGTCTGTGGGTGGGCGAGGCGACGGTACGGGATCAGCTCGGGAGGAGCGCCGCTCAGGAGCAGGAGCGCTTGGCGCGTCTCGGCGAGGTCGTCAGCGTGCTCGACGCGTACGGGGTCATATTCGCCACCAGCGCCGCGGAGTTCTCGGAGCGGACCAGGACGAACGTCAGCCGAGTCTTGGACGGCCTGTGGCCACGCCTCGAGTACCGAGAGGCGGTCGTAATAGAGGCGGTTGCGGTAGAAGCTGAGGCCAACCAACCATCTGAACCGTAACGCGGCTACGGTGCGTTGGCCGTACGGATCCGGCTCCGGTGGCTCCCCGAACCCTTGCGAAAGCACGGCGCGCTCGTTGGGCGCGCGTGACACTCGCAGGGATGTACATCCTCCTCGAAATGGAGCCCGTTGAGCGGCCATTGGTTGCGGCGCCGGCGGAACCAACCGAATTCATCGTCAAGGTATTGGACTGCGCGCGGCGAAACGTCGGTGCTAATGAAGATCGAATGGGTCGTGTTGTGCCGGGAGGCGCAGCAGCTGGAGCCAGGTGGCCCGGCCGACATGGTGCAGGCCGGGTTGGATTACTTCGAGTTAGCGTCGCTGCCACACGTCTTGCGTGTGTGGCTGGTCTTCAGGCTCTCGGGCCGGCCCGAAGACGTCGTCGCCGAACACGAGTTCTGTCTTGAGGTGTTCGATCCTGACCTCCGTTCGCTCGAAGGCAAACAGCTGGGAACTCTGACGATCGGCGAGGCGAAGGAAATAAGCCGACCCGGCTGGTCCCTTCGACCGCTCGTCTCACTGGCGCTCGACCTGCCGCTCCAGACTCGCGGCGCCCACACGATCCGCGTCAGGATAGGCGACGCTGTTGGCGAGGCGCCGCTCTACATTGCCTAGCAGCTTCGACCTGATTCACGCCTGTTTGAAGGTCTTTTCCCGCTTTCGTCCCGTTAAGCGCGGCCTGCTCGGGCGCGAAATCGCCGAAATTCTGCCGTTAAGCCCAGAGGCCTGCTCTCAAGTCCGCTTACTAGGCTGGCAAGTTGAAGAAGCTGACTGCAACGCCAGGTGGCGCAGAAGCCAGTAGCGAAAAGAGAACAGTCGGCACCGCACGCGACCTACTCTGAATTGAATGAAGGAGTACTTCTTTTGGTTCGTGGTCGCCGTTGCAGCCTTTAGCGGGGCATGGACACTGCTCGGCTTTATCTCCTCATTGCCCGAGCTTCGCCGACTCTTAAGCTCAACGGCCGGCGATGAGCTCGAGTCCGAACCCCAGCAGGAGCAGAAAGAATCCGAGCGTGGGGGCGAAATCTGCGCCGAGCCGGTCCGCGAGCAGATCAGTTAGCCGACGATCAAGTGACGAGCGACGCACGCGCCCGCCCAGCGTGATCCGGACAATTAGAAACAGTAGATAGAAGGAATCCAGCGACGATCGCGAGCGCCAGCCCGGCAAAGCCGAGCCGCGCCGGTAATTCGCTACTCGAGCCGATCAGGATAATGGCCAACGCAGCGATCACTGTCGCGACGCCGGCCAGGAAGAAGCCGCGGACGAGTCGTTTGACCGGGGCCATCGCTTTCGCCGTCATGTCCATCTCCTCCGCGCCGCGGGCAAAGGCAAGGACGACGCGCGGCGCAGCCAACAGCACTGCAGCCGCCTGGCAGATCAGACCAGCGATAGCGAGTGGATGGCCGCCCCAACCGGCGATTACAAGGAGAGCAAGGATGACTAGTCCGGCGAGGATCGGCGACTCACCGAAGACCGAACTCCTCTGCATCCCGCGATCGTAAGTGCCGCCAAGGACGCCACATCTATGGCCGTAGCATCGCCGCATGGCGAACGGCCAGCGATTGCTCGTCGCGCGAGCGAGGGGTGCGGGGGTCGGCCACGATGCGCTGAATAGAAGCCGCTCCGTTTCCCGCCGCGGATGATCGAGTTCCCTGGCGTTCCGTACCCTCTTGAGGAGCATCCCTTCCCCGCTGCTCGATGGAACGTCTGCCGGAGATCCTACGATCCACCCATGCCACTCGGGGCATCCGAAGTTGCACTCCCGGCGTGGGCCCTCGTCATTTCAGTCGTCGCGCCGGTGCTCGTGTCGGCTCTTGCGTTCGTCGCCACGACCTGGCTTGGGTTGGCCGATTTCCGGAGGAAGGCAAAGTCCGACGCGATTGAGGCTGATGTCAAACTTCTCCGGTCCTTCGCAGAGTTGGCTCCGACTGCGGATGCTCGAGAGGGAGCGTTCCTTTCCGAGGTGGTCGCTCGAAGGCTTGTGGAGGGTTGGCAAGGCCCTCCTGATCACCTCGACCTGCGCCCGGCCGTTGCCGAAGGTTCGGTGAGTGCCGCCCGACAGGCTGCGGTGGTTACAGCCATCGCCGAACTAACAACGAAGCATGAACTACTTGAAGAGCCGGGCAGAACCATGCTGCGCGGGCTGAAGCATCTGAGCACTACCGACAACGAGGAAGTGCAAAGGGCGTATCAGAACGCTGTCGAGCTTGTCGGAGGGCTTGACTAAGAAACGTTTGCCGCTTTTCTTTCATCGCTGACTGCTCAGTCCCGTTCGCGATGAAGTCCGTGATAGCGCCGTAGGAACTCGGTCATCGCCTTCTCGGGTGTCCACGGTTCTATTGGGACGTTCGCTGGCTCAACTCCCTCGAGCTCTGGCCACTCCCAGGTGTCGGCCATCAGTGCGGCCCTCTCCGCAGCGAGCAGCGCACGGTCGGCGTCACGGAGGTTCGTCGGCGCATCAGTCGGCAAGCCAAAGTGCTCGCTGATGGCCTGCTGTAGCTTGTCTTCCGCTTCGCGATAGAGCCGACCGAATTCGCTGAAGTGCTTCAAGGGATGGGGAAGGTCGCTGAGGTAGGCCTCCGGCGCGTCGTGAAGAAGCGCCCATAAGATGGCGGTCGTATTTTCGCCCTGCTCGCGCATCAAATCGGCGACCAGGCACGAGTGCTGGGCGACCGAATAGAACTGCCAGCAATGACCGCCGAAGCGGCACTGATTGGCCAGGGCCTGGGCGATGTCATCGATATCGATATCCGACGGCCGTAACGCGAACGGGTTGACCCGACGGCCGCTCACGGTCTGGATGTACGGACTGTCCTCCATGGGCGCACTGTGCCAGCAGGCTCCTCCTGGGAGCGACCCCGCTGCTCCGTCCGGCGCCGAAGCTAGCATCGAACATATGTTCGCCTTTGCCAAGATCGACTCCTCCGCGCAGACGGCCCTCGGCGCGACGGGCGCCGATGCTAGCCGCTCCGCGCGCCGGTGCGAGTGTCATGATGGGCAGCAGGCTGACCAGGCTTGAAAACGTGCCGCCGACGAGACAGTTCTGGACTAACCCATCCGTTTTGTCACTCGCCGGTGACCGCGACCCGGTCGATGTAATCACCGAGCGCGCGCGCGAGGTCGTCCTTGGAGCGATCGAAGAGGGTTGGCGGGGGCCGCCTTACGACCCCTTCGAGCTGGCGCAGTTGATGAACGTTCCAGCGGTTCCGCGAGAGGATCTCTACGACGCGCGCCTCATGCCTGCTGAAGGCGGCAAGGTCCGTCTCGAGTTCAACCCGACGCGTCCCCGCGGACGGGTGCGCTTTACCATCGCGCATGAGCTGGCCCACACCTTCTTCCCGGACTACAAGAAGGCCGCTCGGTACCGCTCCGGCCCGAAGTCGCGGTCCGACGAATGGCAGCTCGAACTTTTGTGCAACGTCGCCGCCGCCGAGCTCTTGATGCCGATCGGAAGCTTTCAGACGCTCGAGGACGAACCGCTCAAGATCGAGCGCCTAATGGATATCCGGAAGCGATTCGAAGTCTCGACCGAGGCTTTGCTTCTGCGGATTGTTCGGCTTACCGCCCGGCCGAGTGCCGCCTTCGCCGCTGCCCGTGTCGATGGCGACGGTCCGGATTCGCCCTTCCGCCTCGACTACGTGATCGGCTCGCGAAACTGGTCTTCAAAGCTTCATCGCGGGCTCCGAATCCCGGCAACTTCGGTGCTCGCCGAGATCACTGCAGTCGGCTTCACGGCCAAGCGTCGCGAAAGCTGGAACGGGGCCGGCGAGGTCGGCGTTGAATGTGTCGGCATTCCGCCGTACCCCGGCCAGCGGTTGCCGAGGGTGGTGGGGCTGCTTTTGGCCCAGGAAGCAGCACCTGCTGCGCAGGAGATCACCGACCTCGTCGGCGATGCGACCGTGCCTCGTGGCGAGGGTCCGCGGCTGATCGTTCACCTAGTCAACGACAAGACGGCGAACTGGGGCGGCCCGTTCGCTCGCGCCCTGAAGGCCCGCTACCCGGCGGCGCAGGCCGTCTTTGCTGAATGGGCGCGTGAAACCGGCAACCTGAAGCTCGGCAATGTGCACCTGGTCGACGTCGGCGACGACATCGCCGTCGCGACAATGGTCGCTCAGAAGGGCTACGGCGCCTCGGCAAAGACTCGCGTCCGCTTCGCCGCCCTCCGCGAGGCCCTCGAGCGAGTCGCGGCCATCGCCCAAGAGCGCAACGCCACCGTCCACATGCCGCGGATCGGCACGGGCGAAGGGAAGGCTGACTGGCCAATCATCCGCGAGCTGATCGATACCGCCCTGGTCTGGGCCGGAATCGACGTCAGCGTGTACACCCTTCCGGGCACACCGCTCCAGGAGCCGGCGGAGGCACAGCTCGCCCTTCGCACCTAGCCGGCCGGGAAAAGTCCGGTCTCCCGCCTAGCATTCGTAGGCTATGCCACTTTCAATCGTGGTCCTCTCGGGCGCCGTTGCCACCGGTAAGACGACGCTGGCCGAGCAGCTCGAGGAGCGCTTCGACGCGCGGCGCATCGGCTCCCATGAGCTGCTCGTCGGCCGCCTAGCCGAGGGAGATCGACGGGATCGCCCCGCGCTGCAGGCGTTCGGCGAAACGCTCGATCGCGAGAGCGACGGGGGTTGGCTCGCCGACGACGTCGCGGTCGCCGCCAGTCGTCTGCCCGAAGGCGCGATCGTCGTAGTCGACTCGGCACGCATCCTCGGTCAGGTCGAGGCCCTGCGGCAGGCCTACGGGCGCCGTGTTACCCACGTTCACCTCTACGCGCCGGACGACGAGCTGCGTCGACGCTACAAACGTCGTCGCGGTCGCGACCTGCCCTCCTACGAGGACGTTCGACGAAACGCGACCGAGGCGGCGATCGACTCCCTAATCGATGATGCCGACGTCGTCATCGACACCTCGCGCTCGACGGCCAGCGATGTCGCTGTTCGAGCCGCGAGCCATCTCGGCCTGACAAGTCGCGACACCGGCCGTTTGGTCGACGTCATCGTCGGCGGCCAGTACGGGAGCGAGGGGAAGGGGCATGTGGCCTACCACATCTCTCCCAGATACGACTACCTCGTTCGAGTGGGCGGTCCGAATGCCGGCCACAAAGTCGTATGGGACTCGGGCAGCGTTTACACCCACAATCAGCTGCCGTCCGGGTCACGCGCAGGCGACGCCCACCTCTTGATCGGGCCAGGCGCGACGATCGATGTCGGGCGGCTACAGAACGAGATCGCCGACTGCGCGGTCGATGTCGAGCGGCTCACAATCGACGGCAACGCGATGATCATCGAGCAGCAGGACATCGATCTCGAGGCCGCTCGTCTTGTCGGATCGATCGGGTCGACCGGCAAGGGTGGCGGCGCCGCCGCGGCGCGCAGGATCCTCCGCGGGGACGACGTTCGCCTGGCGCGCGACGTCCGCGAGCTATACCCCTATATCGGCGATGTGGCCGACGTGCTCGAGCGCGCTTACGCGCGCGGCGAGCGCATCCTGCTCGAGGGCACGCAAGGCACAGGCCTCAGCCTGTTTCAAGGGACGTTCCCTTACGTCACTTCACGCGACACAACCGTCAGCGGCTGTCTCGGCGAGGCCGGCATCGCGCCGACCCGCGTGCGCAAGGTGATCATGGTCTGCCGCACCTATCCGATCCGCGTCGGCAGTCCGCCAGAGGCGACGTCGGGACCTATGGGCCACGTGCTCTCTTGGGCCGAGATCGCTCGCCGCTCCGGTCTAGATGTCCGCGAACTCAGGAAGACCGAGCGCGGCTCGATTTCCGGCAAGCGCCGGCGCGTGGCCGAGTTCGACTGGACGCAGCTGCGTCGCGCGTCCGTGCTGAACAATCCGACCGACATAGCGCTGACGTTCGCCGACTACATTTCGGCCGAGAACCGAGATGCGCGTCGCTTCGAGCAGCTGACCGACGAGACGATCCATTTCATCGAGGAGGTAGAGCGGGTCGCAGCGGCGCCGGTCACGTTGATCGGGACGCATTTCCACGCTCGCTCGATTATCGACCGCCGCTCGTGGTGATCCTGCTCGCCGAGGCGGGAGTCGGCCTCGGCTAGCGTGACCCGCCCATGAACGTCGAGGAGTTGGTAATGACCTACCCGCGGCTCTACCACATGGCCGAAGCCGGTTCGTGGGAGGGAATCCGTCAGTACGGACTCCTGTCGACCACGGCGCTGCTGGATCTGTTCGACGTCGACGGGGATGTGCGTGCGGCGCTCGAGTCGGCGCGGCGTCCGGAGAGCGTGACGATCACGCATCCGGTGCACGGCGCGGCGGTTGTCCGCGATCAGATCCCTTTGCGGGAGGGCCCGCTCGAGCGATGCCTGGTCGGCATGACGCCGGTCGAGTGGTATCGCGAGCTCAACCGAAAGGTGTTCTTCTGGCTTGACGAGGAGCGCGTCCGCGTGCTTCTACGCGGCCGGGCGTATCGCGGGCGCCCGCACGACGTTCTGACGGTCGACACCGCGTCACTCGTTGGCGCGCACGAGAACGAAATCACCCTCGCGCCGATCAACACCGGCTCGACGATCTATAACCCTCGCCCACGGGGCGTCGGCACCTTCCTGTCGATCGCCGACTACCCGTTCGACGACTGGCGGCGGCGCCGTAGCCGGCGCAAGGCTGTGACGGAGCTCGGCGTTCTCGGCGGCGTACCGGACATCGTCGATCACACGCTGGTGGTGGAGTCGCGGCAAGGAGACGCGGTACATGCGACGCTTTGGCGGCGATGACCAGCGAAAGTAGTGAGGACGGGGCCGCCGTAAACCGAGGTGTAGATCCCCCTCAACGATTGCGGCTGTAATTGCGCTTGACCACTTTGCGTAGACCAGATCGGTTCTCTCACGTACAAGCCCTTAGAGCCGGGTTCACTCAAGGCGGCGTCTTCGTCCTCGGAGAGTTCGAGCTTCACGACTGGCCAGAAGGTGCGGCGGCGCCCGCCGAGCAGGGGCGAGGAGCGTTTCAGGCGGAGCGCCGTGTGGCCGATTACATCGTTGTGCCTAAACCGCCTAAACGGGTTCCTCAAGCGCAGGTCCTTCGGCGTACTCGTGACGCCGAGCTCGAGGCCGCCAGTGTGGGTGCAGCAACGGCTTCGTTGAACGGTTTTGCCGGTACCGACCCGTCAAGATGAACGCAGCCGGCAGAGGCCGCTGCTATTCAGAGCGACGGCGGCGCTTACCGCGCCCTCGTGGAGGCTTGGCTTGAACGGTCGTTCGGAGCTGGCCGTCAGTCCAGCGGCGCAACTGCTCGCCCATCGTCTCCTCTGCCGACGAGTAGTAGAACGGGTTTGCAGCGTACGCCAACTCGACGTCCACGGACGTAGCCTCCTCGACGGGGATCTGCTCCACTTCGGGTCGCTCTGTCTTTGTTTCTGAGGCGGCACGGAGGCGTGCGATCTGCGGTGGCAGCTCGATGCGCATCTCCGTCTCCGACTCGGGCTCCAGCTCGAGAAGATGCGGCCTTCGAAGATGCGGTTCGACGGTTGGGTTCGCCTCCTCATCGTGCAACACGAGCCTGAGGCGCGATGTGTCGGCGTCATATTGAATCTTGCGCGGACTTGAATAGGCGTAGAGCGTTCGGTCACTGTGGTTGCGTAGCCTCAGTGTCACCACGACGGCCTGGTCTTCGCGCGTAACTGCGCCGTCGACAATCTCTAGCGCGGTGCCTTCACTCATTTCACCCATGGATGTCTCCTTGAGCGCTTGAAGCGAGACTAGCCTGCTCCACCCAGTCGTTGACGGGCAGAGTTGTCGCCGGAAGGCGAGCGCACAGCCGCTCGGCGAATGCAGAGCGGCTGTCGTAGTCCCAGAGGAGGTCGTCCAGCTCGCACAGGCACGCAACAACTTGGCTCGGCGTCAGCTCGTTCCAGAGCGGGCTGAGCGGAAGACGACCCGCCCACGAGCACACGGCGTCGCGAGCTGCGGAGCCGATTGCTGACCTTGGCGACTCGGCCAGCCGCGGAGCTAGGTTCATCCACAGGGCGATTACGTCGAGGAGGGCCCATCGCACATAGGGGCTGCTCAATGCGATCTCCGCGATACGGGCCAGCTCGTCACGCGTTGCGGCGTCGGGGAGGTTGAGCTCGGTCACTGCCAGCAGGCGCTCGCTCTCGCAATCGAGCACATCAGCGATCGCTTCGAGGTCGCCCTTTGAGGTAACGCAAGTGCTGACGAGCTGAAGCCCGGCGAGTAGAGGGAAGACGAATGAATCGCGCACGAATTGGTGGGTGGAACGCGAGCGCCCCATCAACCGAACGACCTCCGGACTGAAGCTGTAGTAGTCGTAATGCAGGCGCTCGAAGAAGTCTTCGCCAAGACGGCCGCGCCGGAGAAGTTGGTCGCGCACGACACGAAGGCGGTTGACGTCTTCGGAGTAGGGAGATCCCGAAGCGACGGTCGCGACGACGCAGCAGCCGCTCGGGCCGCCGCCGCACCCACCGTCGTGGCTTGTCGGCTCTCGGTGGTCGATCCCGAGCTGGTCGCGCATGTCGTTCTCGTCGTGCTCCGCGGCCTCCTCCTCGGCTGCGCTGGTCGCCGCCGTCGTTCCGGTCACGTAGTGCCAGCAGTGCGAGAGCTCGTGGTAGAGGATGACCGAACTCGGGTCGCCCGTTGTCCCGCCTCCCTCGCGGTCAATCCAGTAGCCCGCGCCGTTGCATTGCGACGTGTCATAGATCGTCGCGACGTCGGCGGCAGTCGGGTTAAGCGCGTCGCCAACCGGTGTCGCGACGCCGGCGGCGCTTGTGATCATCGTTCCGTCGGCGAGGACGAACGCGCCGCCGACGGGGAATATGACGATGTCTGGCGGCGCGGCGTAACCATTCTCATTGACGAGATCATCTAGTCGATCAGGCGGGATTCCCGGCAGCGATTGCGCGTACCCGACCTGAATTCCCTTGACGTCGGTCGCGTCGTCGGTCTGGCCCAGTCCAGTGTCGAGGTTCGCGATTTCGAGAAGATGCCCGAAACCGAGATCAGGCAGGAACGACCCTGTGCCGTCGTCACGGGCTAGATAGAGCGCCATGCTGTGGCCGCGTTAGCCGATTCGTTCTTCGGTGAGCGGCTCAAAGTCCTGCTCTGACGGTTTGTAGGGATCGTAGCGAGGGGTCTCGCACGGCTCATAGCAGCTCTCAGGCGGCTCCTCTGGCGGAGGACAGCATTCGTCGAGCCGCACGGAGAGCTCGCGTTGCTTCATCACCTCGATGGCCTCAGTGCCGTGGACGAGCTCCGTGATCGCTGTGAGTTCGCGCGTGTCCGCTCCGATCGTCTGCTCGACCTCGATCAGCGTGTTCAAGCGTCGCAACTGCCGACAGCTCAGATCCGCAAGAATCGCCAGCCAGCACAACATGGCGTCGTTCTGCTCGCGGTTCACGTCGAGCAGATGGTTCGCCTCCTTCTGCCGGTCGATCATCACGGCGATGCCTTGCGAGAGGTTGACGAAACCGGCCTGGTCGATCGCGATCAGAGTGTCGAGCTTCGTGTTCGTCTGCTGGAGCCGTGTGGCGGTCGTCGCCGTATTCGTCTTCACATCCTCGAGCAGGGCCTTCACCTCGTTGGCGACATCAGCAATGCTCGGCATCCTCGTGCTCCTTTCGCGGCGTCTAGCTCATTCGAGCGCCGGGGCGCAGTCGCTCGTCGGCATGTTTAGGACTGGGCGAGTTTCGGCAACGACTGCCTCAGCCGTGACTCGTCCGGTCGCTCGAAGCGAGTTGTGTCTGCGGGCTGCGGCGTGGGCAGGCGTCACGGCGACTTCTCTACGACTTGTAACGAAAGTTACATTAGGACAGTTACAAAAGTAAGTCAAGGCCCCGACGGGCCGGTCGTGACAGGCCGCAGTGCCCGTCGTTCAGGTCTCCGCCGTTGTACGCATCGCGAGGCGGGCGGCGCGGTCGTCGATAGCCATCCTTGTCGACGGCGATGACTCGAAAGGCGTTAGCCACATCATTGATTGTCGATGGAGATCAACTCGTGATCTTCGAACGAGTTGCGTGCCACCGAATAGCGCGACCAGAACTCAAGACGAACAGCGGCGAACCCGGCCACGTAGAAGGAACGCTCATCGAGAGCGACCTCGAATTCGGCCCGCGGTGGCCGCTCGAACCAGGCCTCAGTTGAGATCTCGACGCGGAACTGCGCCTCGGCGTCGACCGTCAGCTCGACGCTGTAGGCGTCTTCACCAGCGGGGTAGGCGCGAACGACGCGCAGCCTCCCAAACTGAACAAGGTCATCGAGGTCGAAGTCCCTGACCCAGCGCTGGTACGGCTCAGCGTCCGACTCGAGCGCGATGTCGAGATTAGGGGCGATTTCGCCGTAGCCGTAATGGCGCGCCTCCCGCAGCTCGTCGACGACCTCGTCGTAGAAGCGCTCGTCTTCTTCAAGGCGTTCGTCCAACGCTTTGACCAGCGCGTCGGCAGGATCGAAGACTGCGCGCACTGCGCGCTCGACGGACTCGAACAGACGGACGCGATCGGTTGCCAGGCCGCGCGCGGCAAGGTCGTCGACCAAGTGTTCGTGCAGCCGATTTCGATCGTTCTTGGTCGCGAAGTCGCCATCCTTGCTCACGAGGACGACCTCGTCTTTGTGAGCGAGTTTGAGGATCGCGTGCCAGATTAATGCGTCGCGGTAGCCCGCTCGGCCATTGCTGTCGAACGGACGGCGACGTGCCAGCGCGCGCATCACGAGCTCCTCGTTGGTCGCTGAGTCAAGCGGCGGAATCTCGACGAGTGCATCTTTGAGGCGAGCGCGGAGGTCAGAGGCGAAGCGGTCGGTCTGAGCCTCGACGGGAGCGCCTTCGTCGCCCCTTTGTTCCGCCTGCAACTCGCGCAGGCTCGCGCGTACGTTCTCGAGCTTCGTAATGGTCGCCTTCTCCCGTTCGCGATGCTTCGTCGTCACTTCCCGGACGACGATCTCTGGCACAGCAAGGTGGACGCCGCCGCGGCGCGATGCCTCGAGCAGGACGAGTACCGCCGCGCTCCTGAGGTGCCAATCGGCTTCGCTGATTACGCTCGAGTCAAGGACGACGTACATGAGGGGGAGCCTAGGCCGACTCGGGCAGCTGGCGCGAGGCGTTGAGGGGACTCCGTGGCCGACTGATTGATCACGAATCAGTCGTGTTCTGCCTCCGCCAACCTCTGTCGTACCGAAGCTCCTTTGGCCTAGCCGCTCGACTAGGCTCAACCGGCGATGCCCGACGAGCATGAGCTCCTGCCCGAGATCAGCCTGATCGACGGCGCACTAGCGTCGTTTTCATTCATCGAGGCAGCCATTGGCGGTGATTTTGCGGAGGAAGTGCGCACTCGCGAAGCGCGCCCGGTTGGGGAGCTCTTCTTCCGGCGAGTCGAGATTCCGCTCAGTCTGCTTCAGGAAAGGGCCAAGCTGACCAGTCTGCGAGATCTGCTGTTCGAGGCATCCTCGGGAGGAGAAGGGGCCGCGCGTCAGCGCGCGCTTACCGAGATCCAGCAGCGGATCGCGGCTGGCGATTCGCCGGCCATGGCGATCCAGGTCGTCCACGACACGATCCAGATCCTCGGTGGGATGGATGTCGCCGCCGTCGCCGTCTCTATCGGTGTCGAGAGCGTTCCAGCCTGGGAGCTCCTGCCGCCGAAGCCCTAATCAGCCGAGCGAGCGAAAAACGTCGTGCGCATTGCGGACATGGCCTCATCCTCTGGGGAATGTTCGATGTCGACCAAGCCAAGGCACGGTTGTCCGCCTGCCGGCTGCCGGATCTGCCGCCAATGTCCTCGGTCGGCTGGGAAGAGCAGGCGGTGCTCGAGCGGGAAGCGCTACGGCTCGTCATCGACGAGCTCCGGGCCTTAGTCGTCGAGGCCGACCCTGTCGACGTCTACGAGATCTCACCACTCTTGACGACGGGCATGGGCTTCGGGGCCGTTCGCGTCCTCGAAGAGGAGACCGCCCTCGCGCTTGCTCGTGTGCTGGTCGGGACGCCGTACGGTACGGCGATCGTGCAGCGGTTCGACCGGGTCGCCCGGAAGGTCACGCTACTCGGGACATTCGCCGTCGGCTATCCGGGTCGGCGACGTCGCGACGGTAATGCAGGGAACCTGTCGGCCGGTGCGCTCGATACTGGGTGACCGGAGAGGGCGGCAGTGCTCCCGCAATCATCGCCAAAACCACTGCCTAACCGACTACTCCACGAGGAGCGGGGCAGCTAACCGGATACCTCTTCTAGAGAGCGCAGCTATTCACCCCAAAGTGCGCGCAATGCGCGTCCGGCATGACTTGCCCGTGCCGCCACATCGTCGTCGGGTGGCTAGTTGGAATGACGGGCACTCGAGTTCTCTGCTTTCGGCTCTTGCCGAACTGCTTCGACGCACTTGGCACAGCGCGGTGGGACGTGCTCGTCCGTGAGCTTCCGCTCGAGGAGGGCCGAACCGCCATCGGTTGAAGAGCGAGATCGGGTGCGCCGGCTTGTCGATGTGGCTCGGCGTGCACGAATCGATTGGGGCGGGGAGCTCGCGCTGTCGAGGCTGCGGCATTGAGCAACGCGATCGCGACAAGGCGAATCCCGCTACGTCGAGGGTTGTCGCACCTGCAGCGAGCCTCGACATTGGTCGGAAGCGCCGCCGCAATGGAGGCGCGGAGGCCTGACCCATTCCAAAATGAAGTCCCGTCACGCCGCGTTCTCACCCCAACGGGAGGAGTAGACCACTCGGTAGGCAGCGCGCCCACAGTAAGGACATTCTGCTCGCGCCTTGGCCGCTCGCCGCAGGGGGGTGTTGAGTCCGGACAGAAAGTTCATTCGGAACTGACGTACTTCGCTTTCGGTCCCGAAACCAAGCGCATGCGCCAGGAGGAATCCGGCCAGGGCGGAGCCGAAAGCTAGTGGTGCCACCGCTTCACCACGGGCCGTCTGGACGGGCACCTTCGCACAGAACTCCTTGTTGTAGAAACTGTCCAGCGGTTCGCCGACGTACGCGGCGTAGGTGGCGGCGTTGACATCGCGACTCTGAGCGACTCGCTCGAGCTGGTGCGCAGTTAATCCGGTCTTTGTTCGTCGCAATTCAGCGACCTCGGTTTTGTCGAGGCCGAGCTCACGGGCCATCACTGCGTCGAGCTCGATGTCATGCTTGCGCGCGGGATAGAGGCAGGCGAGGCAGGCAAATCCGTCGCCAAAGCCGTGGCGCGAGACGGTAAAGTCGCGCGGGTTCGTACCGGCGTTCAGGATCTCGCGGGGCAGCTCGCCAGCGATCTCGCGGCGCGCCTCGTAGGTGTCGACGGCCGAGACCACTAGCTCGAGGCGATCGCGCTCGTGCGGGTGACGCTTGAGGAACGACTGGATCACCGTCTGCGCGGACTCCACCTGTAGGTCGAGGCCAGAGGCGCTGATGATTTCCTCGGCCGCGGCGATCTTCGTCTTCCCGCGGTGCCGCGAGTCGAAGAGGACGTAGCGCATCAGGTTCGAGTCTTTGACGAGGTCGGGATCGAGGAGGAAGATGCTCCCCGAGGCGTTCGCGACGATCAGCGCGTACAGCAGCGCGCAGCCAACGGCGCCGACTCCGGCGATCACCGGCCGTCTAAGGACGATTGGCGCTGCCGGGTCGAGCAAGCCGCCGAACGGCCCTGCGCCGAAGCCCACGACCGGCTCGACTTCTCCCATGGCGATCTCCGGATAGAGCCGCTTGGCGATCTGAGCGCATGCCACCGCTGCAGCCGCCAGGGATCCGAAGATGGCGTCGCCGTGCTCAATCTTCACCGCACCGTCGACGACGACCACGGCTTCTCCTTCGGCGTCGATCCCGACGGCGATGTCGCCGGTCGCGCCGCCGACGCCGACGACGACGTCGACAGTTTCGAGGGTGGAGTTCGAGAATTGCCCGTCGGGCCAGACTAGGCGTGCCAGCGCCGCGAGGTTCTCGCCGTTGAAAGTCTCAGCCGCCAAGAGCGGTTGCAAGCGCGGAAGGCAGGGACGCTCGGGTGCGGCGAAGTCGATCCGGTGGCAGAAGCGCGACGCGAGGCGTGCGATCGTCAGGACGAGCACCTGGCCGGCCTCGCTATCGAGCGCATCGTCGGCGACCGCGATGCGGAGTCGGCGGTCGAGCAGCTCGGCTGGGAACTCCTCGGCGAGGAGACCGGCTAGGTGCGCAAACGTCCGAAGCTCTTCAGTGTGTCGATCAGCCATTTCAGTCGGCTTTCGGATCTGGGGAGACGGAAGATGTCTAAAGGTGCTGGCTGCCATACCCCATGGGCATCAAGCTGGAAAAGAGCGGCGCCGTCGAGAAGATGGTCGCGCGCGCCGAAGTCGGGAATCACCAGCGAGTAGGCGCCGACCCGTCGCGGGATGGCTTCCTCATCGTCGATCGACGAGTGAAACGCCCAGTTCGGGTGGCTGTGCACCTGGGCGACAATCACTTCGCCGGTGCCGGCGAGCTTACGGGTAATTCGCTGCCGCTCGGCGAGTGGGACTCGGAAGCGGCCGGTGCTCGTCTCTTGTTCGGGCACGATGAGCGCCGTGATCCGTGGCGGCGTAAACGTGCCGCGCCAAAGGACGACGCCTTCCTCGTGTCTTGCACCGTTGCATCGAAGATGCTTCTGAGTTTCGTGCGAGACGTCACTCGGCACATCGAAGACATCCATCAGGCGGCCGCTTTCCGGTAGTGGCCGGCAACACGAAGGACGATCTCGGCGAGTGAGAGATTGCCCTGATGGCTTGACCAGGGATTCTCGGTGTGGTGCGCGTGGTACTCACGGGTCCCCGGCGCGCAGAGGCCCCAGCCGGTATTGAGGCCGGCCCAGAGATGCCCGGTCGGTTGTCCGTCTAGCTCATTCCCCTTGGTGTCTACCGACTTGACCGACGGGGGTTTCTCATCCCAATCGTCACAGCGGAAGCGGAAGCGCCGGCGAGCGTCGGTCGGGTGAGGGATCTCGACGATGAGGTCGGGGAAGTCGGCAGAGACGATCACCCAACCGCCGCCTTTGAAGCGCGCTTGACCACGCATCTTCTCGACCTCATCGTCAAAGAGCGCCTTAGTGACGCTCGGATCCACCGCCGCCCTCTTGCGGGTTGAGCGTCAGGACATCGCCGTCCTTGAGCTCGGCGTCCTTGATCGTCTGCTCCAGTGAGAGCTCCGTTCCATCCTGCTCGAGGATCCACGGACCCTCGCCCACCAGCTTGAGCTTGTCGATCGTTTGATCGACGACGACCTGGAGCTTCTGGTGCTCTGGGAAGTCGTGCGTGTAGTCGCCGCTCAGAGTCGAGATCGTGAGCGTGACCTTCTTATCCTTGTTTTGTGCCTTGTCGTCGGGCTGGGTGCTCATCATTCTCCTTTTCTACTTGCGCTTTTTGGCTTCGGGGCGCGCTGCGAGAGGGCGCTTGCGGCGGCGGTCTTCGACTTCTTGCCGGTGCTCTTACTGCGGAGCACCGACGAAGCGGCTCTGGCGGCCTTGGCGGACGTTCGGCGACTGCGGGGCATCGGATTACCTCCTGGGGAAGAAGGGCTGGTGTTCGGCATGTCGAACACCATACTGAGTGTAGCACGACGTTCGGCTCGTCAAACGCCGGTGCTAAAGTCAAACGCACACCCACCAGGGAGGCCCGAGCCCATGGCAACTAGCGCCCGCAATGCCTGAGACCACGGTCGATGTGGAAGCCCTATACGCCGCCATCGATAGCAAACGCAAAGCCAAGGGAACGAGCTGGCGTGAAGTCGCGCGCGAGCTCGAGGTGAGCCCTTCGACGTTCAGTCGAATGGCTCAAGGCCGGCGGCCAGATGTAGACACCTTTGCGACCTTGTTGCGCTGGCTTGGAATGCCGGCCGAGTCGTTCATGCGCGGGACACCCGCGTCCCCGTCGGCTGAAGAGCCTGTAGCAATGGTGTCGTCGTATCTACGCTCGGCCCGAAACGTGAAGCCGGAGGACGCGGAGGCGCTCGAGGACATTTTCCGTGCCGCGTACAACCGGTTAGTGCGGGAGACGTGACCTAGGAGGTCAGTCGGTGGACGAGATGCGCCGCGGGTTCAAAACCGAAGCAGAGAAGATCGCGCAGCTCGTCCGTGCCGAGCTTGGGCTGGGCCCACTTGACGCTCTCGACTGCTTCGTACTCGCCGAGGAATGGGGGATTCCGGTCGTCTCGCTCGGCGAGTTGCGCGAGGACGGAGCTAAGAACGCGAGCATTCGGCGCCTTCTTACCGGAGACGCCGGCTTCTCGGCGACGACGGTGGTCTTGGGAACGAAGCGGCTGGTCGTCTACAACCCACGCCATACGCCGGGCCGGAACGCGAACAACCTTTCGCACGAGTTGTCGCATCTGATCCTCGAGCACGAGGCAGCGCCGGCCATCGGGATCGGTGGCTGCCGCCACTGGGATGGCCCGCAGGAGGCGGAAGCGGATTGGCTGGGCGCGGCGATGCTGGTCCCACGGGAGAGCGCTCTCAGATGGATGCTTCGGACTGGGGACCTTGAGGAAGGGGCGCACAACTTCGGCGTCAGTGTTGATCTGTTCCGCTGGCGGGTGAACCACACCGGCGTCGCCCGACAGCTGGCGGCCCGGCGCGGCTACATCCGGCGTTAGTTCGAAACGCGGATCTAGGCGCGGCCCATTTGATCGCTGGCCACGAGAGCCGAAAACAGGTCGGGCGGCGTTTTGCCAAGAGGAGCGGGCGCCCGGCGCGCCTCACTGCAGGACCCGTCGCGCCTGCTAATACTGAGAGCGATGGGTCTGGCCAAGCGTCTTTACGAGGAACAGCTCGAGCGCGGCTGGTCGTCGGTCGGCAAGTACATCTGCGCAGACTGCCTGAGCAGCTCGCCGCTTAAGGAAGTCGTCGCCGAGAACGTTGAGGAGACGCACTGCGACTACTGCGAGCGCGAGACCGAGGAGCCGATCGCTGCTGACACCGACGTCGTGATGACGCACATCGGCGAGAGCTTGCGCACGGAATACACCGACCCGGCCAATGTCCTTTACTACGAGACGGCCGAGGGCGGCTATCAGGGCGAGTGGTTCCACACGGACGACTTGGTCGCGCGGATCGGCGAGGCGATCGGATGCGACGGCTTCGTCGAAGACCTGATCGACGCCTACTCCGACGAGGCTTGGTGCGACCGCGACTACTACGGCTCGAGCCCGGACGAGATCTTGTCCTTCTCCTGGCAGCGCTTCGCCGAGCTCGTCAAACACGAGTCGCGCTACCTGTTCTTCCAGCACCACGAGGAAGACGAGTTCGATGAGCGCGTCGGGCCGAGGGAGATGCTGTCTCGGATCGCTGACTACGTAGTCGAGGGCGGCCTGCTGACAGAGATCCCGTCCGACACGCCGATCTTCCGCGCCCGTCCCCACCCCCGCGCCGACAGCTACACGGCCGCGGCCGATCTCGGGACCGCGCCGCGGGAGAAGACATTCTCGAATCGAATGAGCCCGGCCGGGATCGCGCACTTCTACGGCGCCTTCGACGCCGAGACGGCCATCGCCGAGGTCTGGGACGGGCCCAGCGCCGGGCGCGAGGTCCTCACCGTCGGTAGGTTCACGAACCCGACGGCCTTGCCCGTCATCGATCTTGCCCGGCTGCCTGAGGTGCCGAGCCTTTTCGACGCCGAGCGCCGGCATCTGCGCCCGGTGATCCGGTTCCTGCGCGAGTTCAGCAAAAGCATCAGCGAGCCGGTCAACACGCCGGCCCGGTCAGAGCAGGAGGTCGTCGCCTACGTGCCGACTCAGATCGTCAGCGAATACTTCCGCACGATCTTTGGCCGTGACTACCCGCCGGTGCTCGGGCTCGTCTACCGGTCAGCGCGCCGCGATGAGGGCGTGTCCTGCGTGCTGTTCGTCCCCCGCGATGGTTGCGTCGACGCTGGCGCGCCGCTGTCGGACGACACGCCCGCGCTGGTGCTCGAGGGTGTCGAGCGGCACGAGCCGTAGTCCCGCCCAGTCGAGCAAACTGTATCGATGTCGACCGAATCCGAGCTCGTCTACGACCGCCTCGTCACCTTCTCGTCGTAGCTGAAGCGCGTCACCTCGTGCTTGAGAATCGGGTCGTGGACGAGGCTGAAGCTGCGCTCGCCGCGCGGTGCCTGCATCGGCCGCGACCACCATCTCGCCGTTGTAGTACTCGCTATAAGTAACGCGGTAGCGCCGCATCAGATTTTTCCTCGCCCTCTTGGTGAGGGCCGCAGCCGGTTCGGGATGCTCGAAATGGCGAGCGCTGGTATTCGTGCGGTGTGTCTATTCATTTGGTCTCCTTGGACTTGAGATTGATGGGGGACCAGTAGCGGGTCCAGCCACGAGCAACCGATCCGCGATGGTAGGGAAGTCGAAAGATCTCCCTTTTGCGCAGGGAGTCCGCCATGCCGTCACTTCCCGACCTACTGTCCGCAAATGCGCGAGCGCTCAAAGCGCGCGTGCTCCGCAGTCGGTACCGCGTCGCGCACGGTTTTCTAAATTTCCCGCTATGTGCTGCCAACCTGTCGCCATATTGTTGACAGTAGTTTCCGTGCCTGATATTAGTTTTGATCGGCACGAAGTAGGGCAGGCACCGCGGGGCGCGCGTCTCCTTCCCGGGGCTAAGGGGACTTTGATCCCGTCTGACAGTGGAAGGGCGTCGGGCGGGTTGTAGCCGCGGAGTGGCGGGTGTGTCCCGTCACCTACGGAAATCGAGAGGAGATCCGTGGTGACGAGTACGCGCTTCGCATTCAGCGGCCGCATGCTTATCGTTTGGTGTCTCGGCCTGTTGGCGGTGGCGCTTTTGTTTGTCGGCGGTGTGCGTGATGCGAAGGCGACGGGGCGTGCTGCACCCCGCACGATCTCGGGTGTGGGGCCGCTCTTGCAGGCTCGGCCTGCTTTGCCTGTGGATTTCAATGCGTTGACGTCGGTTCTTGGCGCGGCCTCGCAGGGTCTGCGGCCTGCGCGTGCGGGTGCTGCTGCAAGTGTTGTCACGGGGACGATCACCGCAGGTGGAGGCCCAGTTGTTGTGACGATTCCAAACGCTGGGGATACGGCGGCGATTACTTTTTCGGGCACGACGGGCGACCGGGTCAGCCTGAATGTTTCCAACGACTCGGTTTCCTACTCCTATCTGTCGATCCAGAACCCGGTTTCGCCGCCGAACCTTCTTGACCCCGGGCTTCTGTTTGGTTCGAAGTTCTACGAGCCGATGACGCTCGGCCAGACCGGCACGTACACGATCGTGATCGATCCGCAAAACAACACGGGCAGCCTCACGCTCGAGCTGTACAGCGTGCCGCCTGACCTCTCTGGTCCGATCACCGCCGGTGGGTCGCCGGTCGTAGCGCAGACAACAGCGCCCGGCCAGAACGCCTCCTACACATTCACGGTGGCAAGCGGCCAGCGCGTCAGTTTGGCCGCCAGGACCGGAGACCTGACGTCCCCTTCGAACCCCAATGGCGGCGGCGGCGAGTTCGTCGGCATCGGCAACGCCGGCACCGGCCTGATCGTTTCCAACTCGTTCGGCTGGATCGACACGCAAACGCTTGCACCAGGGAATTACTCCGTCAGCGTCGACCCACTGGGAGATGCTTACGGACAGACCACGCTAACGCTGTACGACGTGCCTCCCGATCTCACGAGCCCCACGCTGCAGGTCAACGGCCTGGCCCCGACGATCACGCTCGCCACACCAGGCCAGAACGCCTCGCTTTCCTTCCACGGCGACGACGGGCAGACAATTACCCTCGCCTGGTCGCAGAACTCGATCGCGCTAGGACAGTTCCAGATCCTTGACCCAAACGGGAACGTGCTTACAACCACCGGTATAGCGGAAGGTGGCTCGGCCAACTTCACCACGACGCTGCCCCACATCACGAGCGACTCGTACAAGGTCGTCGTCAATCCCTACGTCGACTACACCGGCAACGTCACCCTCGCCCTAACGGCACCGGTGGCCGATACGTCGCCGCGAACGTACGGAATCTGCATCGGAAGGGGAGTGAACGGCCGGACAGGGTCTGTATGTACGGCGGACCCCGTCAACAGCCTTACGGGTGCGTTCACGACCTCGGAGACCGACCTGACCCTCGCGTCGAAGGGGCTCGGATTTGGGTTTATCCGCAGCTACACCTCGGCGGATCCGACTGTAGGTCGACTCGGGGCCGGCTGGACGGACGCTTACGCGGTCTCGCTCGCGATCCAGCCGAACGGTGACGCGCTCCTGCACGGCGATGAGGGTCAGCAGTTCACCTACACCAAGCAGCCAGACGGCTCGTTCGTCGGTGCCGCCGGCGCCCTCTCGAAGCTGACCCTCATCGCCGGTACCTACAAGCTCACGCGTGACGACCAGGTCGCGTACAGCTTCAACAGCAGTGGTGTCTTGCAGAGCGAGCAAGACCGAAACGGCCAAGGGCTCTCGTTCAACTACGACGGCTCCGGCCGGCTCTCGACGGTCACCGACGCATCCGGCCACATGGTGACGTTCGGCTACAGCGGCTCCAGTACCTTGCTCAGCTCCGTCGGGAGCACGGCGCAGAACACGGTCACCTACGGCTACACCGGCGGGCAGCTGACCTCTGTGACGCTTCCCGACCCGGATGGCGTTGGTCCGCTCGCCCCGCCCGTCAGGCACTACACGTACATAGGCGGACGTCTCGAGACGATCGTCGACGCCGACAACCACACCCAGGTCAGAAACGTCTACGACGCGACCAGCGGTCGGGTGACGCAGCAGACCGACGCCAACAACAAGACGACAAACTTCGCCTGGGACGCGGCGACGCAGACAGCTACCGCCACCGACGCGAACAACAACGTCTGGAAGGACGTCTACCAAAACAACGTCCTGGTCAAGCGGATCGACGCGACCAACAAGCAAACCGTCTTCGATCACAACAGCAGCTTGGATACGACCGCAGTTACCTCCCCGGATGGTTCCTCTACCACCTCGATGACCTACGACAGCGCCGGCAACCTCCTCACCGCAACCGCACCGGCTTCGCTCGGCAGCGTCCAGAAGATCTTTACCTACGACGCTCAGAACAACGTCAAGACCGTAACCGACGGGCGGAACAAACAGACGGTCTACAACTACGACACAGCAGGCAATCTGCAGAGCGTCACCCTCGATGGCCAGGCGGTCGCCGGAGCGACCTACAACGCGCAGGGTCAGATGCTGACCTCAACGGACGGCAACCTCAAAACAACCACCTACACCTACGACGCGAGCGGCAACGTCGCTTCCGTCACCGCGCCCGACCCCGACGGAGCCGGGTCGCAGGAAGCGCCAAAGACGACGTACACCTATGACTCGATGGGCAATGTCCTCACACGAGTCGATCCGCTCGGGAACTGCATGGGCTGTACGGCGGCGAATTACCGCACCACCTACACCTACGACGCTGAGGGACATCTCCTCACCGAAGCCGATCCGCTCGGCAACGTCACCACGCACACCTACGACGCTGCTGGCAACGAGACGAGCGTCAAGGACGCAAACAACCACACCACCAGCTACGAGTACGACAACGCGAACCACCTAACCAAAATCACCGGGCAAGCCGTGAACGGTGCTCAACCGATCACGACCTACACCTACGACAACGTGGGCAACCGCATCACGGAAGTCAACCCACGCGGCAACGTAACGGGCGGCAACCCCTCCGCCTACACAACGACGTACACCTACGACGCGAGCAACCGACTTGCCAGCGTGACCACACCCAAGAGCGAAATAACCACCTATACCTATGACGCCAACGGTAACCGCTCGACCCAAGTCGACCCCCGCGGAAACGTGCAAGGCGCCAATCCAGCCGACTACACGACGAGCTACACCTACGACGCGGCAGGACGCCAACTCACGGTCACGGACCCCCTGACGAACGTCACCACCAACCACTACGACTCGGTGGGAAACCTCGACTGGACGAAGGACGCCAACAACCACCAAACGAGCTACAGCTACGACGCCGCCGGCCGAATTCTCACCGTCACCGCGCCCGATGGTGGCATCACGACCTACACCTACGACGGCAACGGCAACCTCAAAACACGCAAGGACGACAATCTCCATCTCACGACATACACATACGACGACGCCGGCCGATTGACCCAGATCACCGGACAGGCTCCAGGCGGCGCTGGCACGGCGCCGGTGACGACCTACACCTATGACGTCAACGGCAACCGCCTCACAATGATCGACCCGAACGGCAACGCCACTCAAACCGCAGGCGACGGCAAAACAACCTACACCTACGACCGCGACAACCGGCCCAAGACGATCGCGTACAGCGACACAACCCCAGGGGTGACCTTCAACTACGACCCCGTCGGCAACCGCAGCTCAATGGTCGACGGCTCCGGCACCATCAACTACGTCTACGACGGGCTCGACCGACTCACGAGCGCCACGCGCGGAACGAACGCGTTCTCCTACACGTACGACCCGGCCGGAAACGTCCTTACACGGACCTATCCAGACTCAACCCAGATCACCTACACCTACGACGAAGACAACCGCCTCGCCTCCGTAGCGACCGGCGGGAACTCCACTACCTACGCCTACGACGCGGCGAGCAATCTCACCACGACAGCTCTCCCATCAGGGAACGGCTACACCGAAACCCGGACCTACGACCGCGCTGACCGCCTCACCGGCGTAAAGAACGCCACGCCGACGACCACCCTCAGTAACTTCGTCTCAACACTGGATCCGGTCGGAAATCCCACCCAAATCGACCAGACCGGCGCGACAACCAGCACCTCCACTTACACGTACGACACCAACGATCGACTCACCTCAGTTTGCTTCCAAGCCGGCACCTGTCCCGCCACGAGCGATCCGTTCATTCGCTGGACCTACGACAAGGTCGGCAACCGAAAGACAGAGACCCGCCCAAACGGAGTCTCCACCTCGTACAACTACAACGCGCTCGACCAACTCACATCAGCCGGATCAACGACCTACACCTACGACCAAAACGGCAACGAAAAATCGGGTGGAACGCGCACATTCACTTACGACCTCGCCAACCGGCTCAAAACCACAACGAGCGGCTCGACCACCACCACCTACATGTACGACGGCGATGGGGCCAGACTTCAGGCATCGACGGGAACGCAGGCATCAAAGAAAACGAACTACCTATGGGACACGAACCGCGACCTCCCACAACTCGCACTCGAGCGCGACGGCAACAACGCACTACTCCGCCGATACACCTACGGAACCGGTCGCATCTCGATGCGAAGCGGCACCGGCGACTTCTACTACCACTACGACGCGATCGGATCCGTCCGCAATGTCACCTCCTCGACAGGAGTAAAGCAATGGACGGACGTATACGAGCCATTCGGCGCGATCCGAAGCGAAACGAAAGATGCGACGGGAGCACCTGACAACTACATGAAATTCACCGGCGAACTCGCCGACCCAACGGGGCTCTATCACTTGCGCGCGCGAGAGTATGACCCTACGGCAGGAAAGTTCCTTCAACAGGATCCGGCGGCAACGCCGGTGACGCAGCCCTACACTGGGACCTACGTCTACGGCGCTGACCGGCCAACGGTGATGGCGGACCCGACTGGAGAGACATTTCAGCCCGCTGACGACGGGCTGCAGTTCGCCGCGTTTTCGAGCGGCCCCGACGTCGCCGCATATCTAGCGACCTCCCCGCCGCCTACCTACTTCAGGTGTGGTGAGGCCGCCTGCGACGGAAGCAATCCGAAGTACGGCTGGGACGAGGTCCGCGGACAGATCAGGGCACCGAAACACGCTTTTTACATCTACTGGATCCGCCTGAATTCAGAGCGGCTTCTTAGTTGGGGCGGATGGTTCAGAATCAACGTACTCCCAAAGGTCCATCTGTGGGTGCCATTCAGGGGGATATGGCTTCACTCTCCCGTTCTAATTGGATTAGGAGCTTCGAGCCCGCAGGGCTACAACGTCAAGGTCGCGAATCCAAACCCCCACGGCCAGACTTGGAAAGTAGACGTCGAGATTCGAAGTCCATATCGCTGTTCGAAACCTGATCCAACCGGCTTCGAGCCGTAGGAGTTTCTTGGCTAACAGAAACAGACGACTGTCGACTGGAACTGACCGATGAGGGCGAGACTAGTCGTGGGCCTCGCTATCCTGGTCTGCCTTCCGACCGGGACGGCGTGCGGCTCACAGAGAACATCTCGACAGACGCAAAAGCCGTTCCAGCTGTTTATGTACGACGCCACCAAAAGGTCGAAGCTGCGTCTGACGATAGCCGACGTAGTCCGTTCCTCGGCTCATGCGGAAAGATGGGAGACCGCTGGGTCTGGCGTCTTGTATTTTCGCCTGACCAAGCATGGGGTTCTTGTATTCCAACATCTAACGCAGGAGCTTGCCCGGCGCGGGAAGGCTCTCAACCGGCGTCTCCATGTCACGCTCGAAATCAACCACCATGTTTACGCACGGCCGATGGTCGACTACCAGGTCTTCCCGCAAGGCCTTGACGCAAGCCAAGGACTGCAGATCGGCGGCCTCACGCTCTCGATGGCGCGTCGGCTAGCCGAGGAAATCCGCGCGGGCCCGTAGGGTCCTTACATGTGCTGCCCGCAAGGGTGGACGTGGCGTGAGGAGGCTAGCCACGGCGCGCGTGTCGCACGAAAGGCTTCGGCCGAGGACGAGCCTTCTCGCCCGACGGCCCGAGGCCGTTTTCGGGCTCTTCGGACACGTCCGGGGGAGCATCTGCGTTGGTGGCCGGAAAGCGCTTGCGCTGGCACGGATCGCTCAGATGCTCCGGCCAGGAGGAGTCCTACTCTTGCAGGACCTCGTCTTCTCGTTCGCGCTTCGCGGAGCGAGGTCTTCGATCCAGGTTTGGCTCGATTCCGCACCGACCGACCCCGCGCGTGGTTGGACCTCAGCTCAGCTCGCCGAGAACGTCCGGACCGAACACTCAACATTCACGCGGTTGCTTGAGCCGATGCTCGAGCGCGCGCAGGGTTTGAGGTCACGGCGCGGTTGCTGAGCGACGACGGCATCTATGCCGCCTACACCTGAGTTCGCGTTTGAAGGCGACCAGCTCCGAGTCTCAGTAGCGACGCCTGCGCCAATGTTGCTGGAATGTCCCCTGGCGCTGTCGTGACAGCCTGAGCGCTTACCGACGGGCCACGAAGACGTACTCACGGCTGTCGTCGTCGAGCGGTTCCCCGGCGAATCCGCCATAGAGAGCT
>DAITAW010000206.1:0-2176 GCA_036824055.1 Gaiellaceae bacterium
CGAAGATCCCGCCCTGCCGCAGACGCGTGCGGGCGCGCGGTCGTGGCAGGGGCGTGAACGAACTACCCAGCGAGAGGACAGCGAGGACGACGAGGAGCACGCCCGCGACAGCGATCAGCAGCCCGAGAACACTGAAGAACGATTCCACCGACCCCGGCCAGTAGACGCCGACGAAGCCGCAGCCGGCGATCGCCGCGCCAAGCAGGAGCTGCAATACGACCCAGCCCTCGCCGCGCGGACCGAGTTCGGGAAGCCGAGATCCGCTGGGCATCAGCAACGATCGAGTCTACGACCCAAACAGCACCTGCTTCTGTCGGCCAGGACGGGCAACCACGACACCGCCACGCAGTCGCTGCACTCGCTCGCCCGGCCTGAGCGGTCGGTCGCGGCGTCGCCGACGGCAACGCGTGTCGCGATGTGTTGGAAGTGCGACAGCGTGGAGGGTCGGGGTCGGCCCAGCCGCTGACTTCGGAAACCGTACTGGTCGCGAATGCGTGGTCGAGGCTATGCGCCGTGACGTCTCGCCGATAGCAGCTCGTCCTGCGGCAGGCGGGAGAAGACGATCATCGGCGTCCGTGCCTTCAGCAGCCAGTGATGCTCGAAGTCTCGGTGTGCCGCCAGGCGTAACGCCTGTGGGTCAGCCGCCAGGCTGAGCACGAGCTCGCAGTTTTGTAGTTGGGTTGGTCTGGTCACTTCTGTCGGTGCGTGCGCATATGCGAGTAGCGATCCGCGGATCAGCGGGAAGACGCACGGATTGGCGCCGTGGCTCTGAATCGCTTGCACGAGAACGGCGGCCTGGCGGTCGGGCAGCGGGTCTTGGCTCCAGTGCGCCGCGTCGTGGTGGACCATGAGAAAGGCTGCGGCCGCGACGAGCGGGAGTGTGAGCGGGAAGCGGCGGACGGCCGCGGCGACGGCGAGCGCGGCCGGCGGCGCGAGCCAGATCAGGAAGCGCGGGTAGAGGTCGGGCGGTGCGAGCCAGAGCCAGATCATGAGCACCCCCGTAGTGACCGCTGCAGCAAACATGACGAGCGCCCGAGTGAAGACTGCGGCGGCGCCCACAAGCGCGAGCAGGCCGAGGGTGACGAGCGTGGTACGCGTTCCGCCGAGCAGCGTCGTCAGAAGAGCAAGCGGGAAGCGCGGCCGGAAGACGTGGCCGGCGCGACTCGCGGAGCGGACCATCGCGGCGCCGATGTCAACGTACGCGAGCGCGCCGAGCACGATGGCCGCCGTCCAACGTGTCAGCCAGGCGCGCGTCGCCCGCGAGCGCGCGCCGACGATCCCGATCTGGCCGAGCAGGACGAGCAGCATGTACACGTGCGTAGCGATTCCCGCGGCGACCGCGACGATGTACGCAGCGCTCACCGACCGCCGCGGCTTCGTCAGGAGCCGGTCGACGAGGAGCGTCGAGACGACCGCGCTCAGGCAGAGCAGGCTGTAGCCGCGGACGCTCCGTGACAGCTCGGCGAAGGACGAGTTCGCGCCCAGCACGAGCCCTGCCGTCGCAGCGGCGACGACCCCCCAGTGCCGCGCGGACCACTCGACGACGATCGCAACGACGGCCGCGCCGAACAGGATCGGGAGGATCCGCAGATCGAGCGCGCTGCGCCCGCCGGCCGAGTAGACGAGGTGGTCGAGGAAGGAGAACAGCGGGTGATTGTTGTAGACAAGCTGCCGCCGGAACGGGTCGAGCAACGACGGCGTCGCGATGAACGACCCGACCGTCTCGCTCGAGTCGTAGTCGTAGCTGCGCCCCGAGCCGACGAGGTAGACGCCGAAGGTCACCGCGCCCGCGGCGACGCCGACCCCGCGTACCATTGGCCCCGTCCTCACGACGGCTGGCTGACGTCGAGTTCGTTAGGCAAGATCAACGCCGGTGATCCCGCTTGCGGCGGAGCGGTCATACGTCTTGGGAATGCTTGTCGTCCTTCAGCTCCGATGGCGCGTCGCCCTCCTGAAAACCTTTCGGGGCGCGGGAGACCGTCTTCGCTGTTCGCGCCGTATCCATGCGTAGGCTGCTGGCACTATTGTGGGCGGCGGGGTTATGAAGCGATTCGCGGTTGTCTGTGTGCTCCTGGGGTGTGTTCTTCCGGCATCGTACGCACGTGCAGGCGGCCCGGCGATGCTGATCGGGGTGGCTGAGGACAGCGTGCGGCAGCCGACGCTCGCCGAGGCGAAG
>DAITAW010000092.1:0-9692 GCA_036824055.1 Gaiellaceae bacterium
TGATCGACATGCTCGAGCGGCGCGGGATCATCTCGGGCTACGAAGGCTCGAAGCCGCGCCGCGTGCTCGTCCCCGAGGGCGAGCACGCGGCCCTCTAGAACAGCCAAATCTCCGCGATCTGAGCCTCTCGACCTCCACGCCTTTCCCAACTTCGGCGTAGGATCGGCGTCGAAACCGGAGCTGGCAGTTTTCAATGGGAGGAGAGGTTTTGAGAGGGAGAACAGCAGTGCTATCGGTCGTCCTGGCGGTGCTCGCACTCACGGCGTTCGCGGGCTCGAGCTTCGGGACGGTCGGCGCGCCGACCGTCCGTAAGGCCGCCAAGGTGACGTACAAGATGGCCGTCGTCACGGACGTCGGCGGTCTCAACGACCACGGCTTCAACCAGGCCGCCAACGCGGGGCGTCTGCTCGTACAGAGCAAGCTCGGCTTCCAGACCCGGGTCTTCGACACGCGGTCGGCGGCCGAGCGCCTGCCGAACCTCCAGGCGGCGGCGCAGGACGGATACCAGCTCGTCTTCGGAACGGGCTTCTTCATGGGCGATCCCCTCGACAAGGTCGCGCCCAAGTTCCCGAACGTGAAGTTCGCCGGGATCGACGTCAACTACAACACGGATCTTCCGTCGAAGCCCGCGAACGTTCGTGGAATCCAGTTCAAGGAGCAGGAAGCGGGCTATCTCGTCGGCTATATGGCGGGGCTCGTGCTCAAGCAGCAGCCCGGCCCCGACGTCGCCAGCGCGATCGGCGCGAATACGGTGCCGGCGATCGTCCGCTACTTCGCCGGCTACCGAGCCGGGGTGAAGAAGGCCGACCCGAAGGCCACGGTCATCCTCACGTACGCGAACGATCCGACCTTCAGCGACCAGGCGAAGTGCAAGGAGGTCGCGCTCAACCAGATCAGTCAGAAGACACAGATCATCTTCGCCGTCGCCGGCGGCTGCGGGCTCGGCGCGCTCGATCAGGCCAAGGCGCAGGGGCTGTGGGGGATCGGCGTCGACTCCGACCAGCTGTATCTCGGCCCGGAGATGCTGACGAGCGCCCTGAAGGACGTCGCAAAGGCGGTCTTCCTGACCTCGCAGGAGTTCAAGAAGAACCCCGCCGCCTTCAAGACGGGCTTCAACAAGGTGTTCAACGTCAAGAACGGTGGCATCGGCTACGGCAAGGTCAGCACGAGGCTGAAGAACCGTGCCGCCATCATCAAGAAGGTGAACAAGATCAAGAAGCTGATCTCCTCCGGGAAGATCGTTCCACCCGCGAAGTAGCAGCATCGGCGCTCTGAGGGGCGGGCTCTTCGGGTCTGCCCCTCTCGTGCCGCCTTAGAATGGCTCCCGATGAACGACGGCCCGATCCTCGAGCTGCGGTCGATCACGAAGCGTTTCCCCGGTGTGGTTGCCAACGACGGGATCGACTTCGACCTCTTACCGGGTGAGGTCCATGCCCTGCTAGGCGAGAACGGCGCCGGCAAGTCGACCCTGATGAACATCGTCTACGGGCTCTACAAGCCCGACGGCGGCGACATCCTCGTCCGCGGGAAGCCGGTCACGCTGGGGTCTGCCCGGGAGGCGATCATGCACGGCATCGGCATGGTTCATCAGCACTTCATGCTGATTCCGGTCATGACCGTCGCCGAGAACATCGTGCTCGCCAGCGAGCCGACGCATGCCGGGGTGCTGCTCGATTACGCGGCAGCGGTCGAGCGGGTACGCGAGCTCTCCGAGCGTTTCGGCCTGGCGGTCGATCCGGAAGCGCGGGTGGAGAACATCGGCGTCGGCCAGGAACAGCGAGTCGAGATCCTGAAGGCGCTCTACCGCGGGGCCGAGATCCTCATCCTCGACGAGCCGACGGCAGTCCTGACACCCCAGGAGGCGGCCGAACTGTTCGAAATCATCCGCGGGCTGCAGGCGCAGGGCAAGTCGATCATCTTCATCTCGCACAAGCTCAAGGAGGTTCTGCAGATCGCAGACCGGATCACGGTCCTGCGACGGGGACGGAAGGTCGAGACGATTTCCCGCGCCGGCGCGACGGAGACGGGGCTCGCGCGCATGATGGTGGGCCGCGAAGTTCTGCTCCGCGTCGAGAAGAAACCGGCTGCGCCCGGTCAGCCCATGCTCGAAGTGCACGACTTGAGCGTCCTCGACGATCGCGGCCTCAGCGCCGTGCGCGATGTTTCGTTCGACGTGCGTGGCGGCGAGATCGTCGGCCTCGCCGGCGTGGATGGCAACGGCCAGACCGAGCTGATCGACGCTCTCGCGGGCCTGCGCCGGCCTGGCGGCGGCGAGATCCGGGTCCGTGGTCAGAACGTCACCCGTGCCTCCGCGCGTCGTGTGCTCGACCTGGGGGTCGGCCATATCCCCGAGGATCGTCAGCGGCGGGGCCTCGTGCTCGAGTTTTCACTGGCAGAAAACCTCGCCCTGCACGACTACGACGAGGAGCCGAACTCTCGCTTCGGCTGGCTGTTCCCACGAAGACTGATCACCAGGGCACGGAAGCTCCTGCGCGAGTTCGACGTTCGTGGCGGCGGCCCTCAGACCCGTGCGGCGGCCCTTTCTGGCGGGAACCAGCAGAAGGTCGTGATCGCCCGCGAAGTCGCCGGCGACCCTGACGTGCTCATCGCCGCCCAGCCGACCCGTGGTCTCGACGTCGGCGCGATCGAGTACGTCCACCGGCGCTTGGTGGAGGTTCGCGACGCGGGCAAGGCCGTGCTGCTCGTGTCGCTCGAGCTCGACGAGATCCGCGCGCTCTCCGATCGCATTCTGGTGATCTACGAGGGACGAATCGTGGGCGAGTACGACTCCGACGTCGCCGAAGAGGAGCTCGGGATCGCAATGACCGGTGGAGGAAGCGCGGCCGCCGCATGAGCGCGGCCGAACCGCGTCAGATCGAGGTGGCAGGCTGAGCGAGCCCGAACAACCTGCGGGCGGAGACGCCGAGGAAACGCCCTCGGGCGAGCCGGCTGCGGAGGGCTACGCGCCGAGCCCCGCTGCTCGGCTCGCGATGTATCAGCGCGCGGGCGGGATCGTCACGCCGCTCATCACCGCGCTCATCGCCTTCGTCGTCGGCGGTCTGGTCGTCGTTGCGACCACCGGGAAGAATCCGCTTCGTACCTACCGTGCGATCTTCGACGGGACCGGGCTCAACTGGCTCTTCCCCTGGGTGAGCGGGGTCGCCCGCCACGACGCCGCCCTCAATCTGCAGCAAACACTGCTGGTCATGACCCCGCTGATGCTGACGGGTCTGGCCGTCGCGTTCGCGTTTCGATGCGGCCTCTTCAATATCGGCGGTCAGGGCCAGTACGCGGTCGGGACGGTCGTCGCTGTTCAGACAGGGATCTGGTTCGCGGCGATGCCAAAACCGGCGCACATCTTGCTCGCAGTCGTGCTGGCCACACTCGCAGGAGCGGTCTGGGCGGGAATCGCAGGATTGCTCCGCGCGACGGTCGGCGCGCACGAGGTGATCACGACGATCATGCTCAACTGGATCGCGCTCTGGGTCGCGAGCTACCTCGTCGGCTTCGGCGGACCCCTACAGGACAAGAGATTCGGCGCCGTCAACCCGAACACGCCCGACATCGCGGCGAGCGCGAAGCTGCCGGTCTTCTGGGGTGACCCGCAACTGCAAGGTCTTCACATCGGCTTCTTCATTGCGCTGGCCGCCCTCGTCGTGTTCTGGATCGTGCTGAGCCGCACCACCCTCGGCTACGAGGTTCGCGCGGTCGGTTTCAACGCGGAGGCGGCGCGCTACAGCGGAATCAGCGTGCCCCGCAGCTATTTCCTGGCGATGGCCATCTCCGGTGGGTTCGCAGGGCTGGCCGGAGCAATCGACCTGCTCGGCTACGAGTTCCACCTCGACCTCACGGTCGTGCAGAGCTCGCAGATCGGCTTCTTCGGCATCGCAGTCGCGCTCCTCGGGCGCAACTCGGCCGTCGGTGTCTTCTTCGCCTCGCTCGTCTTCGCTGCGCTTCTGAACGGCACTTCGGCGCGCGCGCTCGACCCGTCGATCTTCGACCCTCAGCTCGCAGGCAATCTCACACGGATCATCCAGGGTCTCGTCGTGCTGTTCGTGGGGGCGGACCTTCTGGTCATCTCCATCTGGCAGGCGCGACGGAGGCTCGGGCTGGCAAGACGAGGCGGGCTTGAACCCCGGAAGGAGCCGGCAGCGTGAGCGTCCACGCCGAGAGCCCACGCTTGCGGAACCGCTGGGCACGGGCCACCGGGCCCCGAGCGGTAGGGATCCTCGGTATCGCGCTCGGCGCGCTGGCATTCTGGCTGGCGCTTCCCCCAGTTCATGTGCGGAACGCCGTCCTCCCGATTGCCGTTGGAATCCTGGGTGCCGCAGCGGGAATCTGGGCCGTCTCCCGCCGCGAGCGTCGGGTCGGCTGGGGCGCCGTCACAGCGGCTCTCGTGGGAATCGTCGGCGCAATCCTTGCGACGCGATCGAGCCTCACGCACCTCGACATCGTCGTCTTCTGGGGAGCACTCGTCACCGCGACGCTCCGGTGGGCCACCCCGCTCACCTTCGCCGCGATCGGAGGCATGTTCTCCGAGCGCAGCGGCGTGGTGAACATCGGCCTGGAGGGGATGATGCTGACGGGCGCGTTCTTCGGTGCGCTCGGAGCGGACAAGACCGGCTCGTGGGAGGGAGGGATCCTGATCGCGATGGCGGCCGGCGGCGCGCTGGCGCTCATCCATGCCTTCTTCGCAATCCACTTACGCGCCGATCAGATCGTCGGTGGGACGGCGATCAACTTCCTCGCACTCGGCGTCACCGGCTACCTCTACATCGACGTCTACGGCCAACAGGGGACGCCAACGAACCTTCCCGCGATTCCCGACGTCCACTTCGGCTGGCTCCAGCACGTGCCGCCGCACGGGCTCGGAAGCTTTCTGGACAATTCGTTCGGCCAGATGAACCTGATGGTGTGGCTGATGTTTCCGCTGCTGATCGTCTCGTACATCGTCATGTTCAAGACACCCATCGGCCTGCGCATCCGTGCGGTCGGCGAGCACCCACGCGCTGCCGACACGGTCGGTATCTCCGTCTATGCGGTCCGCTACTCGGCCGTCGTCGTCTCAGGTGTCCTCGCGGCGCTCGGCGGCGCCTATCTGTCGATCGGCTTCGTCCACTCGTTCTCGGAGGGGATGACGAACGGTCGCGGGTTCATCGCGCTCGCGGCGCTGATCTTCGGAGGCTGGCGGCCGTTCGGAGCCTTCGGGGCCGCGCTCCTCTTCGGCTTCTCCAGTGCGCTCGCGCTCCGGCTACCCGATGCCTACGGCTCGTCCGCCGGCACGCTCTTTCAGGCCCTTCCGTACGTGCTGACGCTCATCGCCGTCGCGGGAGTGATCGGCCGCTCGATCCCACCTGCGGCGATCGGCCGTCCTTACAAGAAGCAGTAGGCCAGACGCGGCTTGAGCGAGCGCGACTCCATGGGCGTCGACCGCGACGGTGCGCCGAACCCGCCGGAGGATCCAGAGGCCTACGCGCCCTCCGTCGCCGGGCGGTTGGCGTTCTACCAGCGAGCCGGGGGCATCGTCACGCCGCTGACCACCACTGTCGTCGCCTTCTTCATGGGCGGCGTCGTCGTACTGGCCACCGGCCACAACCCGCTGCAAACGTACAAGTCGATCTTCGAGGGAGCCGGCCTCAACTGGTTCTTCCACGTCGGGACGCACCACATCACCGTTCCGTTCACGCACACGCACGTCTGGTTCTGGTGGGACACGAACACGAGCCACACCGCCGCGTACAACCTCAGCCAGACCCTGCTGACGACGACACCGCTCATCCTCACGGGGCTTGCGGTCGCGTTCGCGTTTCGTTGCGGCCTCTTCAACATCGGCGGCCAGGGGCAATATCTGGTCGGCGCCCTCGTCGGCGTGTACATCGGCTCGCGCTTCACAGCCATGTCGCACGGGCCGCACGTGCTCTTCGCGATCATCGCCGCAGCTCTTGCCGGTGCGCTCTGGGCTGCGATCGCCGGCATCCTCAAGGCGAGCGTCGGCGCTCACGAGGTGATCACGACGATCATGCTGAACTGGATCGCCTACTGGGTGGGCAGCTATCTGGTGGACCGCGGCGGGCCGCTCCACAACCACGTCGACCAGTCGATCCCGGTCTCGGACGAAGTTGTCAACGGCGCGAAGCTGCCGCCGATCTGGGGCAACCCGCAGCTTCAGCCGTTGCACGCCGGCATCTTCATTGCCCTCAGCGCGTTGATCGCCTTCTACATCCTCCTGAATCGCACGACTCTCGGCTACGAGGTCCGCGCCGTCGGCTTCAACCCTGAGGCTGCACGCTACGGCGGGATCAGCGTTGCGCGGAACGTCGTCCTCGCGATGACCGTCTCCGGACTGTTCGCGGGGCTCGCCGGGGCACTCGACATCCTCGGCTGGCAGTTCCAGATCGGCGTGACC
Source organism: Gaiellaceae bacterium (assembly GCA_036824055.1). Taxonomy (GTDB): domain Bacteria; phylum Actinomycetota; class Thermoleophilia; order Gaiellales; family Gaiellaceae; genus 3-1-20CM-4-69-9. The sequence continues at coordinate 6,407 of DAITAW010000092.1, forward strand.
GACATCCAAGCGTCGAACATCGGCTTCATCGGCATCGCCGTCGCCTTGCTCGGCCGAACCACCGCGGCCGGAGTCGGCCTGGCAGCGCTCCTGTTCGGCGCGCTGTTCACCGGGACCTCGACGCGTAGCCTGGATCCGAACGTCTTCCCGCCGGAGTTGGCCGGGAACCTCGCACTGATGATCCAGGCGCTCATCCTGCTGTTCATCGGTGCGGACCTGCTGATCCTCTACCTCTGGCAGGTGCGCCGAAAGCTCCGGATACCCGATACTGCACCCGCGACAAAGGGATCGGCGTGAGCGCCGTCACGGCGGGCACCGGTTCCAGGTCGATTCGCACTATGCGCGCTCTCACCGCCAAGAGCCGAGCCCGGGCCTGGGTCGCCCTCATCCTGGGTCTGGCGGGTCTTGCGGTGCTGCCGGCGGCGATCGAGGTTGCACGGCGATCCAAGCGGGTCGGCCTGCTGGACGCCGCCTATGCGATCCCGCTTGCCTTCCTGCTCGCGTCGGTGGCCGTCGTGATGGCGCGCCGCGCGAGGAGGAATCTCAAGTGGCTGCAGTTGCGGGAAGGCGGAACAGCGATCGCGACTCTTGCGGTCCTCGTCGGGGCGCTCACTCTCTGCCTGTCGTTCGCAGCCGCACTCTCCGTGGGTTTCTACGAGCTTTTCGTGGTCTACCAACATTCCGGCTGACACTTTCAGCGCACCCCACAACCGCCTAGTATGAGGTTGCCGCCGTGTTCGAAATCGGTAACAGCCTCCGCGAGGCGCGTCTGCGCCAGGGCCTCGACTTTCCCGAGCTCGAACAGGGAACCAAGATTCGAGGCAAATACCTGCGCGCCCTGGAAGACGAGCAGTTCGACGTCCTGCCTGCGCAGACGTATGTCAAGGGCTTCCTGCGTTCGTACGCCGAATACCTCGGCCTCGACGGGCAGCTCTACGTCGACGAGTACAACTCCCGCTTCGTCGCCGGGGAGGAGGAGCCGCAATCCCGCCCTAGACGCTCCGCCCCGCCGCCGTCGCGGGGCGTGCAAGTTCAATCGCGCGTCGTCCTGCTGACGCTCCTCGGCATCGCGGCCGTGACCGCGCTCGTGATCGTCGCGTGGACGCGCGGCGAGCCACCGCCTTCGACACCGGTGGGCCTCGGAACCTCGAAGCTCCCGACGCACCAGACTCCGCCGCGCGCCGTCACGCACCCGCTGCAAGTCCACCTGCTCGTGAAGGCGTCGCGCGGTCCGTGCTGGCTCCAGGTGCACAAGACCTCCGCGACGGGACCGATCCTCTTCCAGGGGACCCTCGATCAAGGACAGAAGCAGCTGTTCACCGCGCGGAAGCTCTGGATCACGCTCGACCGTCCCGAGAACCTCGTCACCGTGTTGAACGGCCACACTCGCCGCCTCCCCGTCGGCGGAGTGAAGACCCTGATCGTGACACCCCGCAGCATCCGCCCGGCCGTGTGACCGCCAGACCCCGCGGGTTCATCGTCGTCACCGGCAGCGAGCTCGTCCGCGGAGAGCGGCGCGACCTGAACGGACCATTCCTGGCGAACGAGCTGTTGCGGCACGGCGTCGACCCGGCACGGATCTCGATTGTCGGTGACAAAGAGGAGGAGCTCCTGGACGCGCTGGCCGAAGGGCTGCGGGCGGTTGACCTGTGCGTCGTGTCCGGCGGCCTTGGCCCGACCCACGACGATCGCACCGTCGAGCTCGTCGCGCGCGCCGCCGGTGTGGGGCTACGGCTCGACGATGAGCTCCACGAGCAGATCGGCGCAATCTCGCGTGGCTTTGCCGAGCGGCTCGGGCGACCCTACGTGGACTTCGAGGCCGGCGTTCGCAAGCAGGCAACGATCCCCGAGGGCGCACGCTCGCTCGGTCTGGCCGGGACTGCCCCGGGCCTCGTCCTCGAGCACGGCACGACCGTCGTGGTCGTGTTGCCGGGCCCTCCGGCCGAGCTGCAGCGCCTGTGGGCAACGGCGCTCGAGAGCGAGCCGGTCCGGCGCGTCCTCGCCCGCGCGCAGCCGCCGGAGCTGCGGCGGCTCCGCTTCTTCGGCACGAGCGAGTCCGCCGTCGCGAAGGCGCTCGCGGGCGCGGGCGGGGACGGCGACGGGGTGGAGGCCACGATCTGCGCGCGCGACTTCGAGATCCATGTCGACCTCGTTGTCGAGCCGGGCTCGGAAGCGCGCGCCGACGAGCTCACAGGCCGGCTCGTCGGTCCGCTCGATCGCTACCTGTTCAGCCGCGACGAGCGTCCGATCGAGGAGCTCGTCCTCGATCTCTGCCGGGCCGCAGGGTTGACGCTCGGCTCCGCGGAGTCGTGCACGGGCGGCATGGTGGCGGAGCGGCTGACCTCCGTCCCCGGGTCCAGCGACGTCTTCGTCGGGGCCGTGGTGGCCTACTCGGACGATGTGAAGGCACGCGAGCTGGGTGTCCCGCAGGAGGTCCTGGAACGGAACGGGGCTGTGTCCGCAGAGACGGCCGCGGCGATGGCGGCCGGCGCGCGCCAGCGACTCGGCACCGACGTCGCAGTCGCCGTCACCGGCATCGCCGGTCCGGGCGGTGGCAGTGACGAGAAGCCGGTGGGTCTCGTCTTCTTGCACGCCGAAGGGCCGGCAGGCTCCCGCAGCGCGGACTTCGTCTTCCCCGGGGATCGGGGCTCGGTGCGCCGCCGTGCCGCGGTCACAGCGCTCCACCTCCTCCGGCGGCTTTTAGAACAGAGTCGCGACGAATCCGCGTGAGCCTCCCGGCTAGCGTGGAGGGCCGTGAACGCGCGCGCCTGTTCTGCGGCCTCCGCCTCCCTGATCAGGCGCTCGACACGCTGCAGGAGTGGCAGTCCGCTCACATTGGCGTCGGCCGGCCGGTCACTCGGGACAACCTGCACGTCACGCTGGCCTTTCTCGGACAGCGCCCAGTGGCGGAGGTCCAGCCGATCCTCGAGGCGCTGCGCGAGGCCGCCGCTACCGCTGGCCCGATCCGGCTGGTGCCGGAGCGCTACCGGGAGACCAGGAGCGTCGGGATGCTGGTGTTGAGCGATCTCGGCGGCGGGGCCACGCGGCTCGCCGAGGATGTGCAGGGTCGCCTGGAGCGCCTGGGCGTCTACGAGCGCGAGCAGAGGCAGTGGCTGGCCCATCTGACGGTCGTCCGCTTCCGGGAGCGGCCACGACTGCGGCCGCCGCTGCCGGAGCTGTCCGAGGTCAGTCCGTCCGATGCCGCTGCCTACCATGCAGTGCTGCGGTCCGGTGGAGCGCAGTATGTCGTCGTCGAATCGTTTGCCCTGGGAGGGTGATGTAAGTG
>DAITAW010000093.1:0-9644 GCA_036824055.1 Gaiellaceae bacterium
TCAACTACTCGGAAGCCCTGCTCGACGTGCCGCAGGACGTGGCCGTGCACACGTCCAACCCGGCGGTCGAGCTGCTCTACGCGCTCTACTTCTACTTGACGTAGTAGCAGCGGGGCCATGCGGATCCTGCTCTGGCACGGCTACCTGCTCGGCGGGACGGGCTCGAACGTCTACACGCGGGCACTCGCGCGTGAATGGAGTCGCGCCGGCCATGACGTCGTCGTGGTGTGCCAGGAGCCAAACCCCGAGCGTTTCGACCTCGGGGGAGCGAAGGTGTTCCGCCCGAATATCGGCGGGTTGCTTCCCGTTTTCGTTCTTGATCGCTACGAGGGCCTCGAGGCGAAGCTGTTGCAGGACTTCACGAGCGCCGAACGCGCACGCTACGTGGCGCTCAACGCGACAGCGTTGTGCGCTCAGATGCCGGCCGACCTGGTCTTCGCGAACCATGTGCTGCTCGGTGCCCCGGTTGGTTACGCCAGTGGGCTCCCATTTGCAGTCAAGGCGCACGGGTCAGAGCTGGAGTATTCGATGCGCGGCAACGCTGAGCTCTCCGAGTGGGCCGGCGAATGTCTCGAGCACGCGGAGGCGGTCTTCGTGGGGTCCGCGCACATCCGCGAGGTGCTCGAGGATGTCGTCGGCCACGTCGAGCGCGTGCACGAGGTGCCGCCGGGTGTCGACGTCGACGAGTTCCGGCCCAACTCGCGCGAGGCTGCCCTTGCGCGGCTGCTGGAAGAAGCCCACGCGGATGCGGACAACCCCGCGAACGCCGACGAGCGTCAACCGGACGAGGGCAACGCCGCCCGCCTCGAGCGATTCTTCGCCACGGATCAGCCGACGGTCGTGTATTTCGGCAAGCTTCTGTACAACAAGGGAGTCCAGGTGCTGTTCGAGGCGCTGCGCACCGTCGACGCCCGCGTCGTGATCGTGGGCTTCGGCGACTACCGCCAGGAGCTGGAGTCGATCGCTCCGCCGGGAACACTCTTCACCGGCGCGCTCGACCACCGCCACCTCGTGCACCTGCTCCCGCTCGCGGATGTCACGGTGGTCCCGTCGATCTTTCCGGAGGCCTTCGGGATGGTCGCCGCGGAGGCGGCTGCCGCAGGCTCGCCGCCCCTCGTGGCTCGCCACTCAGGTCTGGCCGAGATCGCAGAGGGCCTCGAAGCCGAGTATCCCGTCGAGCACAGGCACCTGGCCAGTTTCGCGAGCGGAAACGCGGCCGACCTCGCCGCGAAGCTCAGCGAGTTGCTCGCCCTGCCGGCCGCAGAACGCGCAAAGCTCGCCGCCGCGGCCCGACGTGCGGCCGTCCAGCGCTGGAGCTGGACGAGCGTCGCAACACGGCTGCTGGAGCCCATCGGCAGCGGTTAGCCGTTATCGCTTCATTTACGCTAGTGCAAGTGGGTGACCAGCAACGACTCGCTCCCGAGGAGCAGATCCGCTTTGCCCACGAGGCTTTCGAGGCTGGGCAGGACTTCACGATTGCGGTGGAGGAAGAGTTCGCGCTGCTCGATCCCGACACGCTGGAGCTGACGAATCGCTTCGAAGAGCTCAAGGCCGGGGCGGCCGGGACGGACCTCGACCAGAACCTCGTCGGCGAGCTGATTGCATCCGAGATCGAGATCAAGACCGGACGTTGCGAGAACTTCAGCGTGGCGGCGGAGCGGATGGCCGAGCGCCGCGCGCAGCTCGGGGAGCTCGCCGACCGATTCGGAGTCGGGCTCGCTTCGACAGGCACTCACCCCTGGAGCCGCTGGCAGGACCAGCGCATCATCGACACGCCGCACTACCGGCGGAACAACGAGCTGCTGCAGTACGTCGTCTGGCGCAACAACAGTTTCGGCATCCACGCCCACATCGGCATTCGGGGCGCCGATCGCGCGGTCGCCGTGTGCAATGCCTTCCGCAACGTCTTGCCGGAGCTCCTGGCGCTGTCGGCCAGCTCGCCGTTCCTCGAGGACTGCGTCACGGGCCTTCACTCGGTGCGAACCGAGATCTTCACGAAGCTGTTCCCGCGCTGCGGCGTTCCTGACGCCTTCGACGACTGGGCTGCGTACGAGGAGTACGTCCGGTTTCTCTACGCGACCAGGTCGATCGACGAGTACACGCAGATCTGGTGGAGCGTGCGACCCCATCTGGCGTTTCCGACCGTGGAGGTCCGCATCTGCGACGCGCAGCCCGACCTGGCGGACGCGCAGTCGCTTGCGGCACTGATCTATGCACTGGGGACTCGTTTTGCGCGCGCACTCGACGAGGGGGAGGCGTTGCCCGACCTGCCGAATCGACTCATCGAGGAGAACATGTGGCGAGCGATCCGGTACGGGCTGACCGACGGGTTGATCGACCTCGAGCGTGGGGAGGTCGTTCCGGCCCGCGCACGCATCGAGTCGCTGATCGAGTGGGTGCTTCCCGTCGCCGAGGAGATCGGAGCGGCGCCCTATCTCGCCGTGCCGGCGGCGAACGCGGCCGAACGGCAGTACGAGCGCGTCGCGGAGCTCGGCTCTCATCGCGACGTCTTCGCGGAGCTCGTTCGCAGGCCGCGGGAGCGGGTAGGTGGGTGAGGCGGCCGAGGGAGTCGGCGGCGTTTTCTTCCGCGCCGGCGATCCCGCTGCCTTGCGAGCGTGGTATGCCGAGCACCTCGGTATCGCGATGGAGGACTACGGAACGACGTTCACGTCGAAAGAAGGCGACCAGACCGTCTGGTCCCCCTTTCCGGCGGACACCTCGTACTTCGGGCCGGGTGGGCAGCAGCTGATGGTCAACTTCCGCGTTCGCGATCTCGATGCGATGCTCGCGCAACTCCGGGCGGCGGGCGTCGACGTCGACGGCCGCGTCGAAGAGATGGAGTACGGAAGGTTCGCCTGGGCGCATGATCTCGAGGGAAACCGCTTCGAGCTGTGGGAGCCTTCGTGACCGAGAGCGGGGCAGGTGGCCCGCCCTCCGACGACGAGCTTCTGAAGCAACTCGAGGAGGACCTGAAGACGATCAAGGTGTCGGACGTCCTCGTCCAGACCCTCTACACCGTCTCGTCGCTCGGATACCGGCGGCTCTCGGAGGAGGACCGCGACCTCGATCAGGCGCGGCTCGCGATCGAGGCGCTCCGGGCACTCCTGCCCGTGCTCGAGCGAGCGGCAGCCGAGGAGCTCGTACGCGACTTCAAGCAGGTGACTGCGAACCTTCAACTCGCGTACGCAGACGCGGCCAAGGCCGAGGGCTGAGGCGAGCATCAAGGAAGAACAGGCCCGTTTCCGCCGTCCTGTTGGCGAGATGGCTATCGATGTCGCCGGGGCGATCCTCTGCGGTTGTGGCCACGTTCTCTGTGGAGAGGACGAGGAGGTGCTCCTGCAGGATGCCGATCTCCACGTTCGCGGCGCCCACCCCGAGCTCGTCGGAACCCTGTCCCCGCTCGAGCTCGCCCGCCCGGCTGACGTGGACGAAGCGGCCGCCTGACGCTGAAACGGCGCTCCAGGGGGCGCCATGTGATAGAAAAGCCGCCGCGCCGAGGTCACTCGGCGCAGACTTTCTCAGGGGGTTTGTAGGCTGATCGTCGGGAGCTTTTTCAACGACCATCCGGTGCTGTTCGCGCTCATCTGCGCGGGCGTCGCCATCGCCTACGGCATCTGGCTGACGATCTGGCTGCTCGGCCGTCCGGACGGGAACGAGCGCATGCGCGAGATCGCCAAGGCGGTCCAGGAAGGCGCTGCCGCCTACCTGCGCCGGCAGTACATGACCATCGCCGCGGTCTCGATCGTGCCGTTCCTGCTCCTCGGCTTCTACAACAAGCTCGGCTGGGGCACGGCCATCGGCTTCCTGGTCGGCGCAGTCCTTTCCGCGGGCGCCGGGTTCATAGGAATGAACGTTGCAGTGCGCGCGAACGTGCGCACGGCAGAGGCGGCGCGGGGTGGGCTCAAGCCAGCTCTCAACGTCGCGTTCCGCGCTGGGTCGGTGACCGGAATGATGGTCGTGGGGCTCGCGCTGCTCGGTGTGGCGGGTTACTACTGGGTTCTCACCGGCTGGATCGGCAACTCGGCCGATTCGGCGATCCACGATCTGATCGGCCTCGCCTTCGGCGGGTCGCTCATCTCGGTCTTCGCAAGGCTCGGCGGCGGCATCTACACGAAGGCCGCCGACATCGGGGCCGACCTGGTGGGGAAGATCGAGGCGGGCATCCCCGAGGACGATCCACGCAACCCGGCCGTGATCGCGGACAACGTCGGCGACAACGTGGGCGACTGCGCCGGCATGGCCGCCGACCTCTTCGAGACCTATGCCGTGACCGCGGTCGCAGTGATGCTGCTCGGCACGCAGTTCCCGTCGAGCGGGCTCGCTCTCTATCCACTTGCGCTCGGCGGCATGTCGATCCTCGCCTCGGTGATCGGCACGTTCTTCGCCCGCGTCGGACGGAGCGGCAACATTATGAACGCGCTCTACAAGGCTGTGCTCGTCGCGACCGTGTTGTCGGCGATCGGGTTCATCCCGGTGACGATGGCCTACGACGGCGGCAAGTTCAGCTTTACGGATCTCTACTGCGCGTCGCTGGTCGGGCTCGTCGTGACGTTCCTGCTCGTTGCCATCACCGAGTACTACACGGGCACGCGCTGGGGGCCGGTCAAGTCCATCTCGTCAGCCTCCCAGACCGGCCACGCGACGAACATCATCGAGGGTCTCGCCGTCGGGATGAAGGCGACGGCCCTCCCGGTGGTCGTGATCGCCGCGGGAATCCTGATCGCGCATCACTTCGCGGGGCTGTACGGGATCGGTGTAGCCGTGATGGCGCAGCTCTCGATGACGGGCTTGATCGTTGCGCTCGATGCGTACGGACCGGTGACGGACAATGCGGGCGGCATCGCGGAGATGGCGGACCTGGATGAGTCCGTGCGCGCGATCACGGATCCGCTCGACGCGGTCGGCAACACCACGAAGGCGGTGACGAAGGGCTACGCGATCGGGTCGGCAGCGTTAGCCGCGCTCGTCCTCTTCGATTCGTACACGACCGGTCTCTCGGATCAGGGCCTGCCGTCGACCTTCAGCCTCAGCGACGCGTGGGTGATCGCCGGTCTCTTCATCGGCGGCCTGATGCCGTTCCTGTTCGCGTCGCTGGCCATGCAGGCGGTCGGGCGCGTCGGTGGGGAAGTCGTCACCGAGGTGCGGCGCCAGTTCCGTGAGAACCCCGGGATCATGGAGGGGACGACCCGTCCCGAATACGGGCGCGCCATCGACATCGTCACCAGCTCCGCGATCAAGGCGATGCTGTTGCCCGCACTGATCCCGATTCTCTTCCCCGTCATCGTTGGCATCATCAACGCGCGGATGCTCGGCGGTTTGTTGATCGGAACCATCGTGACCGGGCTCTTCCTCGCGATCGCGATGACGTCGGGCGGGGGCGCCTGGGACAACGCGAAGAAGTTGATCGAGGACGGCGCCTTCGGCGGCAAGGGATCCGAGGCTCACGCCGCGTCGGTCACCGGCGACACCGTCGGCGATCCTTACAAGGACACGGCGGGCCCGGCGATCAACCCGATGATCAAGATCGCCAACATCGTCGCCATCCTGATCATCCCGCTGATCGTCTCGATCCACGGCTAAGGGCACATATCCGACGCGTCCCGGTGCCAGGCACGGGGACGAGAATGTGTCGCGGCTGTGACTCGATACGGCGCTGCGGTGGGCGGTAGCCTCCCTCGGTGAGTTCGACCGTGACACCGCGGCGGAGGGGCCGGCGGCGACAGCAGACGCTCGAGCGCGTCCTCGGAACTCCAGCCCTTTTCGCCACGGCCTACGGCAACGTCGGCTCCTCGATCTACTACGCGCTCGGGCTCGTCGCCGGGATCGCGCTCGGCCTGACGCCCCTCGTGTTCGTCATCAGCGGGCTCATCTTCGCCGCGACTGCAGCGACATACGCGGAGGGCACGGTTCGCTTTCCGGAAGCGGGCGGCTCGTCGAGCTTCGCCCGCCACGCGTTCAACGAGCTCGTCTCCTTCGGGGCCGCGTGGGCGCAGATGCTCAACTACATCATCACGATCGCCATCTCGGCGTTCTTCGTTCCGCACTACCTCTCGATCTTCTGGGGCCCCTTGCGCCAGAACCCGTGGGACATCGTCGGCGGCGCGGTCGTGGTCGTCTTGCTCGTCCTGCTGAACATCGTCGGGATCCGCGAGGCGGCTCGACTGAACATCTTTCTCGCCGTCCTCGACTTCGGCACGCAGCTACTGCTGGTGGTCGTCGGCTTTTCGCTGATCTTCCATCCGCACGTAGTCTTCTCGGCCAACCTCCACTGGGGTGTGGCGCCGACGTGGGGACAGTTTTTCCTCGCCATCCCGATCGCGATGATCGCCTACACGGGGATCGAGACGGTCTCCAACCTCGCGGAGGAGGCGCGCGACCCCCCGCGCGACATCCCGCGCTCGATCACGTGGGTCGCCGGGGCGGTCTTCGCGATCTACTTCACGCTGCCGCTGATCGCGCTGTCGGCCCTGCCGGTGACGAAGACGTCGCACGGGTACCAGACGCTGCTCGGCGTCGGGCCGGACAAGGGCGGCTTCAAGAACGATCCCGTGCTCGGCCTCGTGAAGCACCTCGGCCTGCACGGTCAGGTGCTGCGCGCCTCGGAGATCTACGTCGGGATCCTGGCGGCGACGATCCTCTTGATCGCGACCAACGCCGGCGTGATCGGGGCATCGCGCATCACGTACGCGATGGCGACGTACAGGCAGCTGCCCGAGGTCTTCCGCAGGCTGCATCCGAAGTTCAAGACTCCCTGGCTGTCGCTGCTCGTGTTCGCGGGGGTGCTGTCGATCGTCGTGCTCCTGCCGGGGAAGACCGACTTCCTCGGCAACATGTACGCGTTCGGGGCGATGCTGTCGTTCACGATCGCGCACGTCTCCGTCATCGCCCTGCGCGTGAGCAGCCGAGACGACCCCGAGGCTTTCAAGGTGCGGCCGAGCCTCCGAATCCGGGGTGTGGACTGGCCGCTGTTCGCGATCTTCGGCGCGCTCGGCACCGGGATCGCCTGGATCGTCGTCGTGATCCAGAAGCCCGGCCCGCGTTGGGCCGGGCTGGGATGGCTCATCATCGGGCTCACCGGCTATGTCGTGTACCGCCGGAAGGTCCTGCACGAGCCGCTCACCGAGACGTTGCACGCGCCGATGATCATCGGGCCGGCCATCGCGCTCGAGTACAGAAACGTCCTCGTGCCCGTGAAGCCGGGCCGGGCGTCGGAGGAGGCGATCGACCTCTCCTGTCGCCTCGCCGCCGACCGAGGCGCCTCGATCGCCGCGCTGAGCGTCATCGTCGTCCCGCTCGATCAGCCGCTCGACACGAGGCTCGAGGAAGAGGAGCGCATGGCGGACGAGGCACTCGACGTCGCGGCCGCGATCGCAGAGCTCTACGGCGTGAAGTTCACCGAGCGGCTCGTCAGGGCCCGCCACGCCGGACGAGCGATCGTCGACGATGCGACGCGTCGCCACAGTGAGATCATCGTGATGGGCGCCCCGCGGGGTGGGAGGGGCCGAGGTGTCTTCAGCGACACGGTCGACTTCGTGCTGAAGCACGCGCCTTGCAGGGTGATGGTCGTGGCCGGAAGGAAAGCGGCGTGAAGTCTCGCCGCTTTGGGGAAGGGGAAGGGGGAAACCGGGGGGTTTCCCCGAGTGAATTCTTCGACACCCGCGGCGATCGCAGCGGCGCGGGCGTTGAAGCGAACTCTCCAAAAGAAGGGGGCCCACGGGGGGAACATGGTTTCCTCCGTGCGACCGAGCCGACGGCGAGGGAGAAGGTGGCATGAACGCTGGTTATCGCTCGCTCGTGGTGCTCTTCGCCTTCGTCTTCATGGGCATCGGGATCGCGCTCGTCATCGTCACGGCCGTCCACGGCGGCGCCGCATTCGGGTACCTGATGGGGGCGCTGTTCTTCGCCCTCGGCTTCGGGCGCCTCTATCTGGTCCGCAGGCGGCGCTAACCTCGTTCTATGGCGCGCAAGCTGCCCCGGCTGCAGCGGGTTCTCGATGCTCCCGCGCTCTTCTCGATCGCCTACGGGGAGATCGCCTCGTCGATCTACTTCGCGCTCGGCATCATCACGCTGCACGCGCTCGGCTTCACGCCGCTCGTGCTGCTGGCGACAGGGCTGCTCTTCCTGATCGTCTCGCTCTCCTACGCAGAGGGAACAGCTGCGATTCGCGAGACCGGCGGCGCCGCGACGTTCGTTCGCATCGCGTTCAACGACTTCTGGGGGTTCATCACCGGCTGGGTGCTCTTCCTCGACTACCTGATCGTCATCGCGCTGTCGGCTCTCTTCCTGCCCCACTACGTCGCCGGCGCGTTCTTCACCAAGCTCCACCGTCCCTGGGACGTCGTCGCCGGCTGTGGAGTGATCGCGGGAGTCGCGGTGATCAGGCTCCTGCACCGCACCCGCCTCCATCGGTGGGCTCTCATCGTGGCGCTCGTCGACCTGGCGACGCAGGTCCTGATCGTCGCCCTCGGAATGGCGCTCCTCTTCTCGACGCACGCGCTCACCGCCGGCACGTCTCTCGGCAAATCCCCCACGTGGCACTCGATCGCGTTCGCGATTCCGCTCGCGATGCTCGCCTACACGGGGCTCGAAACCGTCGCGAACCTGGCCGAAGAGACACGCCGCCCGGGCCGAGACCTGCCGCGCAGTCTCTTCAGCGCCATCGGGCTGGTGGTCGTGCTCTACGTCGTGATCGCGGTCGTCGGGCTGTCCGCTTTTCCGCCGAAGCACGGAACGCTGCTGGCGAGCAACTGGATCCGCGCGCCGCTCGTCGGCATCGTCACGCAGATCCGCGCGCACGTGCCCGATGCGATCGGCGCGCCCCTGCAGGTCTTCGTCGGGCTCTCCGGCGCGCTCATCCTCCTCACGGCTGCGACCACCTCCATCTCCGGCTTCGGCCGTCTCGCCTATTCGCTCGGCGAGCACGGCCAGCTGCCGCGCCGCTTCGGGATGCTCAGGCCGCGCACACTCGTCGCGCCGGAATCCATCGTCGCCGCCGCGGTGATCTCGATCGGTCTTCTCGTCGGGACGGCATCGCTCGCGCACCCCGTGCTGTTCCTGGCGAGTCTCTTCAGCTTCGGTGTGCTCCTCGCGTTCACGGCCGCACAGCTGGCAGTGATCAAGCTCCGCTTCAGCGAGCCCAGCCGGCGGCGCCCCTACCGGGTCCCGTTCACGGTCGGCCGAGTCCCCATCCCTTCGGTCGTCGGGGCTTTGCTCACGTTCTCGGTCTGGCTGATCGCCATCGCCACGCATGTAGGCGCGCGGCTCGCCGGGCCGGCGTGGCTCGGTCTCGGTCTGATCGTGTACATCGTCGTCCGCAAGTCGCGCGGCGAAGGCCTGCTCGAGCGAGTCGTGTCGGCGGACGAGCACCGCGGCCTCGCCGAGGCGGAGTTTTCGCGCATCCTCGTCCCGATGAAGCTCGGCGACATCGGCGAGGAGATGATCGCCACCGCGGTCAAGCTTGCCCAGGAGCGGGGCGCCTCGGTGGAGGCCCTCCACGTCATCCGCGTGCCGATGGAGCTTCCCCTTGACGCAGAGCTGCTCGACGAGGAGGAGAGGGCCGAGGCCTCGCTCGCCGAGGCGAAGATGCTCGGGGCAGACCACGGCGTCGCCGTGGACGGGCGAACGGTCCGGGCCCGCTCGATCGG
>DAITAW010000094.1:0-9469 GCA_036824055.1 Gaiellaceae bacterium
ATCGGCAACATCTTCGCCTCGATGATCCAGTCGGTCGCGCGCCAGCCCGAGTTGCGCGGTGAGCTGCAGGGAATTCAGTGGCTCGGCTTCGCGCTGACCGAGGCGGTCGTCTTCTACGGCCTGCTCGGCTCGATCCTCGCGTACGTCCTGGTCTGATGCTGGTCGCTGCGAATCCGCTGATCGAGGTCCGACTCGGACTGATGGTCTGGACCATCGTCTGCTTCGGCATCACGTTCTACATCCTCAAGCGATTCGCTTTTGGACAGATTCAGAAGATCATCGACGAGCGGCGCGAGCGCATCCGTCGCTCCATCGAGGAGGCAGAGAAGGCGCGCAACGAAGCACGACGGCTCCTCGAGGAGCACCGAACCCTGATCGGCCAGGCGCGCGGCCAGGCCGAGCAGATCCTCTCGGAGGCGCGCAAGGTCGGCGAGTCGATGGCGCGCCGTGTCAAGGAGGAGACGGAAGCCGACCGCCAGCGCCGGCTCGAAGAGACGAAACGGCAGATCGAGGCCGAGACGCAGCGCGCACTGGAGCAGATTCGCACGGAGGTGGCCGAGCTGACCCTCATCGCCACCACGAAGGTGACCGGCAAGGTCCTGGAGGACGCCGACCACAAGCGCCTGATCGACGAGGCGATCCGCGACCTCGACTTCTCGGTCCTGGAGCAGGAGGGTTGACATAGCCGCCGTCCACCGCAGGTACGCGCAGGCGCTCTTCGACGCCGCGAAGGAGCACGGCCGGCTGCAGGAGGTCTACGGAGAGTTGAGCGACTTCGCCGCAGCCGTGAGCGACGTCCCGGAGCTGCGCAGCGCGTTGCGAAACCCCGAGCTCGATCCGGCCACGAAGGCAGACCTCGTCGACGCCCTGATCGGCGGCGCCGATCAGCTGGTTCGGAACTTCCTCCGCCTCACGGCGGAGAAAGGCCGCATCGCCGACATCGAAGACATCGCGCGCGAGTTCGATCGCCTGATCGCCGCGGAGGAGCGCAGGTTGAACGTCGAGCTGACGACCGCTCTGGAGCTCTCGGACGACGATGCTCGCGGGCTCGCGCAGCAGATCGAGGAGGCCTCCGGCCGGAAGATCGAGATCTCGCGGAAGGTCGACCCGGCGCTGATCGGCGGCTTGATCCTGCAAATAGGCTCGAGGCGCGTGGACGCCAGTGTCCGAGGGCGCATCGAACGTTTGCGCCGGGAACTCGTCTCAACTCGATGATGAAGCTGCGCGTCCTCACGGTTCTCCTCCTCACGGCGGCGCTGGTCGCAGGCTGCGGCTCGAAGAGGAAGTCGTCGACGCCGCCGACGACGTCCGTGGCGAATGTGCCTCAGGCGGCGCAAACCTCCGATGAGTGGGCTCACCGCGTGGTCGACTGGTTCCTGCGCCCGCTGAACCCGGATCTCCTGGTCGTCGGGAACTTCGCCAATTCGCAGGTGCGCTTCTACATCGAGACGCAGAACCAGCAGGCGATCCAGACGATCTACACGCGCATGGGTGATCTCCAGCGCTGCGGCGATCACCTGACGCGGGTCGGCCCGCCCCCGTCAGGCGATCAGCAGCTCACGCAGATCGACAGCCACTTCCACCGGGCCTGCGAGGCTTATGCCAAGGTCGGCGCGACCTTGGTGCAGGCGACGAGGTTGCTGAGCTCCGGCAAACAGGACAAGGTCGCGCAGGGCGAGCGGACTCTCAACGGGATCGGGATAACTACGCGCAGCGCGGCGGTCGAGCTCACCGCCGGAGTCAAGATCGCCCAGGGGCGCGGCGAATTCCGCCGTGCCGGCCTCAAGCCGTCCGTCTGACGATGAAAGGAAACCAGTGAAGCTTCGTCCCGAAGAGATCACCGCCATCCTCAAGGACCGCATCGAGCACTACGACGTCGAGACCGATCTCTCCGAGGTGGGGACCGTGCTGCAGGTGGGTGACGGCATCGCCCGCGCCTACGGCCTCGAGAATGCTGTCGCGCTGGAGATGCTCGAGTTCGAGCACGGTGTCGTCGGCCTCGCGTTCAACCTCGAGGAGGACGACGTCGGCACCGCGCTCTTCGGCGAGTGGCAGCACGTCAAGGAGGGCGAGCCCGTCAGGCGCACAGGCCGAGTCGCGAGCGTCCCGGTCGGCGAGGCGCTCCTCGGCCGCGTCGTCGACCCCCTCGGGAACCCGCTCGACGGCGGTGGCCCGATCGAGACCTCCGAGACGCGCCTGCTCGAGTTCAAGGCCCCGGGTGTCGTCGCGAGGCAGCCGGTCAAGGAGCCGCTGCTCACGGGGATCAAGGCGATCGACGCGATGACGAATGTCGGACGCGGCCAACGGGAGCTGATCATCGGCGACCGCCAGACCGGCAAGACGACGATCGGGATCGACACGATCCTGAACCAGAAGGACACGGACGTGAAGTGCATCTACGTCGCGATCGGCCAGAAGGCCTCGACCGTCGCGCAGGTGTACGAGCTCTTCCGCGACCGCGGCGCGATGGAGTACACGACGATCGTGTCGGCGGCCGCACAGGAGGCCGCCCCGATCAAGTGGATGGCGCCGTTCGCCGGCTGCGCGATGGGCGAGTACTTCCTCTACAACGGCGGCCACGCGCTCGTGATCTACGACGACCTGTCGAAGCACGCCGACGCGTACCGCCAGCTGTCACTGCTGCTCCGCCGCCCCCCGGGACGCGAAGCGTTTCCGGGTGACGTCTTCTACCTCCACTCGCGGCTCCTCGAGCGTGCGTGCAAGCTCTCCGACGCGAACGGCGGCGGCTCGCTCACCGCGCTGCCGATCGTCGAGACTCAGGCGGGCGACGTCGCCGCGTACATCCCGACGAACGTGATCTCGATCACCGACGGGCAGATCTACCTCGAGTCCGATCTCTTCTTCTCGGGCGTGCGGCCGGCGATCAACGTCGGTATCTCCGTTTCACGTGTCGGCAGCTCGGCGCAGACGAAGGCGATGAAGAAGGTCGCGGGCCGGCTGCGCCTCGATCTGTCGCAGTACCGCGAGCTGGAGGCGTTCGCCCAGTTCGGCTCCGACCTCGACGAAGCGACCAGGAACGCCCTTGCTCGCGGTGAGCGGATGGTCGCGCTCCTCAACCAGCCGCAGTATCAGCCGGTTCCGACCGAGGAACAGGTTGCAGTGCTCTATGCAGGCGTGAACGGCTTCCTCGACGACATTCCCGTCACCGATGTGCCGCGCTTCGCGGAGGAACTGGTCGAACACCTGCGCGCCGACGGCATGGTCCTCACGGAGATCCGGGAGAGCGGCGACCTTCCGGACGAGCTCGCTACGAAGCTCGACGCGGAGATCAAGAAAGTCCTGCAGTCCTTCCACGTCGAGGAGGCCGACTCGCTCGTCGGCTAGCCATGGCCACTGTCCAGGACATCAAGCGGCGGGTCAGGTCGGTCCGGAACACTCGGAAGATCACGCGTGCGCTGGAGCTCGTCGCCGCGGCGAAGCTGAAGCGAGCGCAGACCCGCATCGAGGACATGCGGCCGTACGCGGACCGCATGCTCGAGCTCATGGCCGGCACCGCGCGCGCGAGCTCGTCGGTACGCGGGCTGCCCCTCCTGCAGAAGCACGACCAGGAGGAAACCGTCGCGATCGTTCCCCTCACCGGAGACCGCGGCCTCGCGGGCGCCTTCAACTCGCAGATCCTCCGCCGCGCGCTGGCCCTGGAACGCGAGCTTCGTAGCGAGGGCAAGCAGGTCCGCTGGGTCGGGGTCGGGCGGCGCGGAGTCGGCTCGCTGCGCTTTCGGCGGCTCGACCTCGCCGGCGAGTTCACCGGGTTCACCGACCAGCCCCGCTACGCGGACGCGCAGGCGATCGCACACCGGGTGGCCGAGCTCTACACGGAAGGAGAGGTCGACCGGGTCACCGTCGTCTACAACCACTTCGAGTCGGCCCTGGTCCAGAAGGTCACGGTGCAGGATCTCCTGCCCCTCTCCGAGGACCTCCTGGAGACCGGCGACGAGGAACGCGAGGACGACGCGCTGCGAGGTGACTTCATCTTCGAGCCGGAGCCCGAGCAGATCCTCGAGCGACTCCTGCCTGTCTACATCGAGACGGAGCTCTACCGGGCCTTGCTGGAATCGGCGGCCTCGGAGCACGGTGCCCGCATGACCGCGATGCGGAATGCGTCCAAGAACGCGGGAGAGCTGATCGACACGCTCACGCTCGCCATGAACCGGGCCCGGCAGGCCGAGATCACGCAGGAGATCCTGGAAGTCGTGGCCGGCGCGGACGCTCAGACGGGGTAAACGCCGGGCTAACAAAAAGCCTCACGGGGCGTCTCAACCGGGACAAGGGCAAGCCCCCCTTGTGGCAGACTACCGCGTCCGCTGGCAGCGGTCTGCGGTGGAGGAGGAATGGGAGTGCGGAGACACGCTTCGCGCTTCGACCGAACGGAGGGAAGTAGATGCATCGAAGTCATTTCCGGCTCGTGCTCGGCGTTCTTGTTGCCGTGACGAGTCTCATCGTCGCCGGAGCCGCCGGCGGCGCGTCGAAGAAGTCGACCTCAGGGTCGATGACCTTCGGCGCCGAGCAGGAGCCGCCGTGCCTCAACGGCTTCACCTCGGGTTGTAACAACACGTGGACCTCGTGGACGGCCGGCATCGCACTGGCGAGCCCGCTCATCGTCAAGCCCGACTTCAGCATTAAGCCGTACATGGGCACTGCGAAGGTCACTAGCACGAGGCCGTTCACCGTTCTGGTGACGCTGAACAAGAAGGCGAAGTGGAGCGACGGCAAGCAGGTCTCGGCCGATGACCTGATCTTCACGTGGAAGACCATTGTCGATCCGAAGTTCGACATCGCCGGCCGTTCCGGGTGGGATTCGATCGCCCGCGCGGTCAAGGTGAACGCCAAGGCCGTGAAGTTCATCTACTCGAAGCCCTACGCGCCGTACAAGGTGCAGTGGGCGACGTCGGTCCTGCCGGCGCACGCGCTCCAGGGCACGGACTTCAACTCGGTCTGGGACACGAACTACAACAACAAGGCCGGCCAGACGATGGCCAGCGGTCCCTTCAAGCTCCAGAGCTACACGAAGGGCCAGTCCATCGTGATGGTCCGCAACAGCTCGTTCTGGGGCAAGCGCCCGACGCTCGACAAGATCACGTTCCTGTTCCGGACGAACACGGACACGGAGATCCAGGCGATCCGCGGTGGCGAGGTCGACGCGATCTACCCGCAGCCGCAGCTCCAGCTGGCACAGCTCCGCGGTCAGTCCGGACTGCGCGTTCAGACGCACGCGGGTACGACGATCGAGCACATCGACATCAACACGGGTGCCGGGAACAGCAACCCGCTTCTGGGTCAGGCTTGGTTCCGCCAGGCGATCGCCTACTCGATGGATCGCCAGGGCATGGTCAAGCAGCTCTACTCGACTCTGAACCCGGGTCTGCCGATCCTCAACAACCTGTCGTACGTGACCGGGCAGAAGGGGATCTACCAGGCGCATTTCGCCAAGTACGAGATCGCCAACAAGGCGAAGCGGATTGCGAAGGTGGCCGCCATCATGAAGGCGCACAACTGCACCAAGGGCGGTGACGGGATCTACAGCTGCGGTGGCCAGAAGGCATCGGTCCGCCTCGGCACGACGTCCGGGAACAAGCTGCGTGAGCTGGCCGTCGAGATCCTGCAGGCACAGGCGAAGGACGCGGGCATCGAGTTCCGCGCAGACAGCCAGCCTTCGTCGTTGTTCTTCCCACGCATCTCGAACAGCAAGTACGACCTTGCTCTGTTCGCGTGGGTCGGCACCGGCGATCCCGCCGGTCAGGTCGACATTTACGGCTGTGGCGACCCGAAGACGGCGGACAACCCCCTGGGTATCGGCGGGTCGAACTGGAAGAACTACTGCAACGCGAAGGTGACAGCTGACCTCAAGGGCTCGGATGCAGCGCTCAATCCGAAGGCCCGCATCAGGCTCGTCAACGCGGCCGACGCCCAGCTGGCGAAGGACGTGCCGACGATTCCGCTCTATCAGAAGCCGACCTATTTCGTCTTCAAGACGAAGCTGAAGGGTCTGGTTGACAATCCGACTCTCCAGGGCCCGACTTGGAACACGGAATCCTGGAAGGCCGGTTAGTAAACTGAGCAACTAGTAACTGCGTCAGTCCCGCCCCGGGGGTCTCCCGGGGCGGGACGAAGCGCTCACAGAGCGAGGGCGGCAGATGGTCACCTACATCGTTCGGCGGCTTCTCTACAGCATCCCTGTTCTCTTCGCGGCGAGCGTCCTGATCTTCTTCTCGGTCACCGCTATCGGTGATCCCTTGGCGGCGCTCAAGCAGAATCCGCTCTTCTCGCAGCAGACGATCCACAACATCCAGGCGCGCAACCACCTGAATGCTCCGATCACGACGCAGTACGTTTACTGGCTCAAGGATGCGGTGACGAACAAGTTCGGCTCGCCGCTTCTCCAGCCCGGCACGAAGATCTGGGACGATCTCAAGCGCGTCATCCCGCACACGCTGCAGCTGGTCGTCCTCGCCGAGGTCTTAGCTCTCCTCGTCGGTATTGCGATCGGCGTGTACTCGGCCGTCCGCCAGTACTCGATCTTCGACTACGCGGCGACCACCTTCAGCTTCTTGGGCTTCGCCATGCCGGTGTTCTGGCTGGCGTTGATGCTCCAGATTCTCTTCACGAACATCTTCCTCAAATGGAACGTGCGGATCTTCTATACCTCGGGGCTCAGCTCGCAGAATCCCGGCGGCGGGATCCACTTCTGGATCGACCGCCTGCAGCATCTCGCGATCCCGGCAATGACACTGATGCTGCTGTCGATTGCGCAGTACAGCCGCTTCATGCGGGCGTCGATGCTCGAGGTGATCAACTCCGATTACGTCCGCACCGCGCGCGCCAAGGGGCTGCCCGAGCGGACGGTGACGCTCAAGCACGCGCTGAGAAATGCCTTGATCCCGGTCGTTACGGTCTCCGCGCTCAACTTTGGCGCTCTGATCGGCGGCGCCGTCATTACGGAGTCCATCTTCCAGTTGGACGGGATGGGGCCGTACTTCCTGGGCGCTCTCCTCAGGCAGGACGCCTACGTCGTCATGGCCTGGCTGATGGTGACTGCAACGGCCGTCATCGCCTTCAATTTGATCGCGGACGTGTTATACGGGTACATCGACCCGCGAATCCGTTATGACTGAGACGAACCCGGAAGCCGAGACCGAGCCCGAAGGCAATCTGAGGTTCTCGCCGGTGGTGGGGGCGGGAGCCGACAGCGCGACAATAGCTCCGGCCACGCCGGGAGCAGCCGTCGTGGCGGACCTCCCGGATGGAATCGACCTCGTGCACGAGAGCGGACTCGAGCTCAGGTCTCGGAGCCAGTGGGCATATGCGCGCCGGCGGTTCTTCCGGCACCGGCTCGCAATGGCGAGTCTCTTTGTGCTGATCATCATCCTGCTCGCGGGCGTTTTTGCAAACCTGATCACGCCGTATTCCTTTGCCGCCCAGGATTTCGCGCACTCTGGGCAGGCGCCGACGCTAAAGGCGCATCACTTCTTCGGCACGGACGTTCTCGGACGGGACTATTTCTCCCGTGTCGTCTACGGGATCCGCACGTCGGAGAAGGTGGCGCTCATCGTCGCGCTACTCTCGACGATCTTCGGGACGATCATCGGCGCGGTCGCGGGTTACTACAGCGGCTGGGTCGACAACATCCTGATGCGTTTCACCGACCTGATCCTGACCTTACCGGGGCTGGCCGTCTTGCTCACTGCCGCCGCCTTCCTCGGCACCGGCAATCCGATCCGGGTCGCGTTCATCCTCGCTTTCCTCTTCTGGACCGGCCTTGCCCGCATCGTGCGCGGCAGCTTCCTCTCGCTGCGCGAGAAGGAGTACGTCGAGGCGGCGAAGGCGGCCGGTTCCGGCGACCTGCGCATCATGTTCCGCCACATGCTCCCGAACGCCATCGGCCCGATCGTGGTCAATGCGACTCTGATCGTCGGCATCGCGATCCTGACCGAAGCGGCGCTCTCTTTCCTCGGCTTCGGCATCCAGCCGCCGAATCCGTCGCTCGGCAAGCTCATCGCCGACGGCGAGGATGTGTCGTCGAGCATGTGGTGGCTGGTCACGTTCCCGGGCCTGACGATCGTGCTGATCGTCCTCTGCATCAACTTCATCGGTGACGGGCTGCGCGACGCCCTCGACCCGACCCAGCGCCGAACGCGTGCCTGAGCCGATCCTCTCGATCCGCGACCTCGTCGTCGAGTTCGCGACCGACGACGGCGTCGTCCACGCCGTCGACGGCGTGTCGTACGACGTCTTCCCCGGGGAGACGCTCGGCATCGTGGGGGAGTCCGGGTCCGGCAAGAGCGTCAGCCAGCTTGCGATTCTCGGGCTGATCCCCCAGCCGCCGGGACGCATCCTCAGCGGGGAGGCGAAATTCCAGGGCAAGGATCTGCTCAAGATGTCGAAGAAGGCACTGCGCCGACTGCGGGGTGGCGAGGTCGCGATGGTGTTCCAGGACCCGATGACGTCGTTGAACCCCGTGCTGAAGATCGGAAACCAGATCGCCGAGGCGATCCAGGCGCACCAGGAAGGTGTGAACGACAGGGAGGCCAAGGCGCGGACGATCGAGCTGCTCAAGCTCGTCGGCGTCCCGAACCCCGACCGGCGTTTCGACCAGTACCCGCACGAGTTCTCTGGCGGCATGCGCCAGCGCGCGATGATCGCGATGGCGATTGCCAACGAGCCCAAGCTCCTCATCGCGGACGAACCGACGACCGCGCTCGACGTGACGATCCAGGCTCAGATCCTCGAGGCGCTCAAGAAGGCGCAAGAGGAGAGTCATGCCGCCACCATTCTGATCACGCACGACCTCGGGCTGATCGCCGAGCTGGCCGATCGCGTTGTCGTCATGTACGCCGGCAAGGTGGTCGAGTTGACGGACGTGGAAACGTTGTTCGCGGCACCGAGGCACCCATACACCGTCGGCTTGATGGACAGCCTGCCGCGACTGACGGTCGACGAAGAGTGGCTGCGACCGATCCCGGGGCAGCCGCCGAGTCTGATCTCGCGCCCTCCGGGATGTTCCTTCCATCCGCGCTGTTTCCTCTCTCAGGGACGGACCCGTTGTCGGACTGAGGAGCCACCCCTGCGGACGATCGGTCCGGACGGCCACCTCTCCGCCTGCCACTTCGCGGAGGAGCTCGAAGGACACAGCAGCAAGCTCGTCGACGAGCCCGTGGCGGGAGCAACCTCGTGAGCGTCGCGACCGAAAACACAGACGTTCACGAGCACGCGGACGAGGGCACGGAGATCCTCCGCATCGAAGGGCTCTTCAAGCACTTCCCCATTCGCGCAGGACTGCTCAAACGGAACGTGGGTCAGGTGCACGCCGTCGACGGCGTCGACCTCACCGTGCGGGCGGGGGAGACGCTCGGCCTGGTCGGTGAGTCCGGTTGCGGCAAGACGACGCTCGGGCGAACCATCATCAAGCTGCTGGAGCCCACCGCCGGGAAGATCATCTTCAACGGCGAGGACA
>DAITAW010000095.1:0-9261 GCA_036824055.1 Gaiellaceae bacterium
CAGCCTGTCGCACGTCGGCTCTTCCGCGACACAAACCATCGCTCCACTGTTGCCTTCTCTTCGACGGTGCGGCGGGCCTGGAGCGGCACGCGGCGACTCTAACTTTCCCGGCTGGGAGTGTGGTAAGCATCGCTCGATGTCCGCGATCGCGGTCGAGCCTTCGAGAAGAGGTGGCCTGCCGCGCGCTGCGGGACGCGCGCTACTCCTACCCGTAGGGCTCGCCGCGCTCTGGGGTCTGTGGGAGGGCTACCGCTGGCTGGGGATACGCGGGCACTGGACGTGGCCGTTCACCGTCAACGACACGAACATGCCGCACGTCAGCAAGATCTGGCACGCGTTCGGTCAGCCGCTGCAGCCGGCCGGGCCGCCCCTGCGGCACTACCTCTGGCACTACTCGCTCTTCACCGGCAAGGAGGCGCTCGCGGGCTTCGCACTCGGTGCGGTGATCGGCTTCCTGCTAGCCGTCGTGCTCGCGCACTCGACCTTGCTGCGTCGTGGCCTTTTGCCGTACATCGTCGTGTCGCAAACGGTGCCGATTCTCGCGATCGCGCCAATGGTGGTTCTCGGGCTCGGGACGAAAGGCGTCAACCCGTGGGTCGCAGTTTCCGTCATCGCCGCGTATCTGACGTTCTTTCCCGTGGCGATCAACACACTTCGCGGACTGCACTCGCCCGATCCGCGCGCGCTCGAGCTCATGCGGTCGTATGCAGCAGGGCGCTGGAAGATTCTCTGGCGACTGCGTGTGCCCGCCTCTTTGCCCTACGTTTTCTCGGCCCTGAAGATCTCGGCGACGGCAAGTGTCATCGGCGCCATCATCGGCGAGACTCCCGCGTCTCTTCAGGGCGGCCTCGGTTACGCGATCGTGAACTTCAACCAGTACTACTCGACCCAGCCCGCGAATCTCTGGGCGACGATCATCGCCTGCGCGTTACTCGGTATCACGTTCTTCCTCGCCGTCGTCCTGTTGGAGCGCCTCGTTCTCAAGCGCGCGCCGGAGCACGTCGCATGACGGCCGTCTCGCTCAAGGGAATCTCGAAGCAGTTCCGCGCAGGCGTGACCGCGCTGGACGGCATCGAGCTCGACGTCCAGCCCGGCGAGTTCGTCTCCCTGATCGGCCCGTCCGGCTGCGGCAAGTCGACGTTGCTCCGGATCATCGGCGACCTGACGAAACCGACTGCCGGGACCGTCCAGGTGAATGGGAGGTCGGCGGCCCGCGCGCGACGCGACCACGAGTACGGCATCGTCTTCCAGGAGGCCGTCCTCTACGACTGGCGAACGGTGACGAAGAACATCTCGCTTCCCCTCGAGCTCCTGCGCTGGAGCCGCAGCCGCAGGAACGAGCGCGTCAAGGACATGATGGAACTCGTCGAGCTGACCGGCTTCGAGAGCCATCATCCCTGGCAGCTCTCCGGCGGCATGCAGCAGCGCGTCTCGATCGCCCGCGCGCTCTCTTTCTCGCCGACGCTCCTCCTGATGGACGAGCCGTTCGGCGCGCTCGACGAGATGACGCGGGAACGGCTCAATACCGAGCTGCTGCGGATCTGGCAGGAAACGAGCTCCACCGTCGTCTTCGTGACGCACTCGATTCCCGAGGCGGTGTTCCTCTCGACACGAGTCGTCGTCATGTCGGCGAGACCGGGACGCATCGCGTGCGTCGTCGAGGTCGACCTACCGCAACCGCGTACGAGCGCAACGAGAGAGACGCCGCGCTTCTTCGAGCTCGTCACCCAGGTCCGCGAGCAACTAGCGGGGGCAGGTGCACCGCTCGGGGAAACCCAGGAGCCCGCCCTGGTGGAAGAGACGTGAGCACGATCGCGCAGGCGGTTCCGCGGAGCGTCGGCCACCGCGTCGGTCGAACGGCGATCGACTGGCTCCCGGCCCTGGCTGTCTTCGCCCTCGGCATCGGCGCGTGGCAGGGCCTGGTGACGGCGTTTCACGTGCAGGAGTTCCTTCTGCCGAAACCGACCGCGATCGCCCACGCGTTCTGGGCGCAGAAGAGCGCACTGTGGAGCCAGGGCATCTACACGTTCAAGGAGGCGCTCGGCGGTTACGCGCTGGGGTCGGGCCTCGGCATCTTGGTTGCACTGCTCTTCGCTGCGTGGCGTCCGCTCGCCGGCGCGTTCATGCCCTATGCGGTCGCCGCGAACGCGATCCCGATCATCGCGTTCGCCCCGATCATGAACAACTGGTTCGGCCTGCTTAATCCGTTCTCGAAGATGGCGATCGCCGGCGTGCTCTGCTTCTTCCCCGTGATGATCAACACGCTGCGCGGGCTCACCTCGGTCCATCCTTCCTCGATCGAGTTGATGCAGTCGTATGCGGCGGGACGGATCTCCGTGTTCCGGCGGGTCCGCATCCCAAATGCGCTCCCGCACATGTTTACGGGATTGAAGGTGGCGACGGTCCTCTCGATGATTGGCGCGATTGTGGGCGAGTATTTCGGGGGGCCGACAGAGGCTCTCGGTGTGAAGATCCTCAACGACTCGTCGTATGGCAACTTCACGGACGCATGGGCGGGGATCGTGATGGCCAGTCTGCTAGGGATCGTGTTCTATGCCGTCGTGGCGCTCGCGGAGCGGCTGACGACGAGCTGGCATCCCTCCGCGCGGGCCTTCCAAACGGAATGAGAGAGGTAGACAATGGCGACCAGTCGGACTAGAGGAGGAAGCGGATGAAGCACAGGTGGGTCGTGGGAATAGCGCTACTCGCATGCCTCGTCGTCGCGGGAGGGGCAGCAGCCCGAACGCAATTGGCGACGAGCTCGAAGGCGACCAAGGTGACCCTGCAGCTCAAATGGGTCACGCAGGCGCAGTTTGCTGGCTACTACGCCGCGAAGGACAAGGGGTACTACTCCAAAGCCGGGCTGGACGTGACGCTCAAGGTCGGCGGCCCGACCATCACCCCCGAGCAGGTCGTGCTCGGCAAGCAGGCTGATTTCGGCATCGACTGGGTGCCGAGCATGCTGTCGTTCCGCGACAGCGGCAAGAAGCTCACGCAGATCGCGCAGGTGTTCCCGAGAAGCGGCATGACAGAGCTCACGTGGAAGGACAGCGGCATCACGACGATCGCGAAGATGCGCAACAAGAAGGTCGGGGTCTGGTGCTGCGGGAACGAGCCGGAGCTGTATGCCGCCCTGACCAAGAACGGGATCGACCCGAAGAACAAGAACGACGTCACGATCGTCAACCAGCCATTCAACATGGACCTGTTTCTCAGTCGTGAGGTCGATGCCGCTGCGGCGATGACCTACAACGAGCTGGCGCAGGTCCTCGAGACGAAGAATCCGAAGACGGGCAAGCTCTACCAACTCTCCGATCTGAACGTCATCAAGATGGAGGACGCGAAGAAGGGCGCTGGTACGTCCATGCTCGAGGACCAGATCTTCGTGCGGGACGACTGGATTAAGGACAAGAAGAACCAGGCCACCGCGAAGAAGTTCCTCGCGGCGTCGTTCAAGGGCTGGATCTACTGCCGTGATCACGCGAGCGACTGCGTGAAGATCGTGCTCAAGAACGGCCCGGCGCTGCCGGGTGGGCACCAGAAGTGGATGATGAACGAGATCAACGCGCTCATCTGGCCGAACAAGCTCGGCATCGGGATCGCCGATCCGAAGGCGTTCAACCGGACGGCCCGGATCGCGCAGGAGTTCAAGATCATCAAGCAGCCGCCGTCCGGTGCCTACAGGGTTGACCTCGCCAAAGCGGCCGTCAGGCAACTGAAGGCGCAAGGCCTCGACGTCTACGGCAAGAAGTGGAAGAAGGCCAACGTGAAGGTCACCGAGGGCGGGAAGTAGGAACTAGGCCGAGAGAGGAGATCCGCATGTCCGTTCTGATCAAAGGCGTGTCTGGAGGGAAGCTGTTCAGGTCAACGGCGGGGTTGAGTGCTCCAAGGCGGTTCAGGAAGTCGGCGAAGTCTGTCATTCCCTTGGTGACCGGGACGCTTCCGCCCTGGTAGGAGATGACGTAGTCGGCCCGGCTGTCGGAATCGCGTACGTACTCCACTGAAGCGATCTGGTTCACGTGGAGGTGGATCACTGCGCGCTTCGTCTCCAGCTCGCACGTTCCGTCGTCGCCGAGGCGGATCTCGCTGCAGGTGCGCTGGCGGTGGCGCCTGTCGCTGAGGTAGACACAGCCGATGAAGAGCGCGAGGCCCAACGCGCCCTCAGCTCTGTCGGCCAACGTGAACCCACCGGCGAACGCCAGCACCGGCATCCCAGGGAGAAGCACGATCAGAGCGGCGGCGAGCAGGCCCCAAGCGACAGGGCCCGGGCGACTTGCTCTTACGAAATCTGGATCTTGATAGGTGCGGATGACTTGCTCCTGCTCGACCAGGGGCCGCTGCGGAGGTCATCGGCGCGAGTCCGCTAGACCTTGAGGAGCGCACTGGGACCCCGTCATCGCTACCGCCGGCGTCACTGGCGCGGCTCAGGGTGTATTCGCGGACACTCGCGCAGACAATCGCCATCCCTCCTGGAACAACACACAATCGCCATCCCTCCTGGAACAATCAGCGGCGTGCGGCGCCAACGCGGCAGTCGTCTTCGCATCCACTGGGCTTGGCTTCCAGCGGCGATCTTCTGCGTCGTGGTCGGACTCTTTCGATGGGGCTGGCTTTGCGACCCTGGTCCTAGTGCTAGCCGGACTGCTCGTCGCCGCATACGCAGAGTGGCGGCCCGCACGTCGGAGGCGTGCCTGACTCATATCGTCAGGGTGCACTCCGGAATACTCGCTCAGTCCACGCTCCAGCAACCTGGTTCTGGGTTTGAACCAGGTTGCAGAGTTTCGGCGCTCGTGGCGCTCCCGAGCACACTCGCGATCCTGGTTGAAGAGCAAACCAGGATCGAAGCTCAGGCGTCATCGCGGATCACTGGCGCAGCCGAGCGCGACGCGGTCTGACCGTGTGGTTGACTCGGCGGCGCGCCCATGTTGGAATGGGCTCACAAACGCATACGAGAAAAGGGGGACTACCCATGTCGGTGATCATGACGTTGCAGGTGACAGGCGATCCGAAGGCGCTGGAGCAGTTCACCTCGGAGAACACGGAGAAGATGCAGGCTGTCCTCGAAGCAGCGAAGCGTCACGGCCTGATCGCGCACCGCTTCTACGGCTCCGACGACGGCAGCAGCGTGATGGTTCTCGACGAGTGGCCAGACCGGCAGAGCTTCGAGTCGTTCTTCCAAGAGCAGGAGTCGGAGATCGGGCCGATGTTCGCAAGCGCAGGCGTGACCTCACAGCCCGAGCCGAAATACTGGCGAGAACTCGCGACCCACGACGCCTTCGGCTGGGGCGCCTGATCCACATCGCCCTCGGGGACATTCCCTAACGCTCGCGCACGGCGGAGCAGCTGCTCGACCGGCCGGAACCCCCCACGGCGATCTTCGCCTTCAACGACAACATCGCGATCGGAGCTGTTCAGGCCGCGCGGGCACGAGGGCTGCGGGTGCCAGAGGACATCTCGATCGTCGGCTTCGACGATGTCGAACGGAAGCGCGCGCGAGGGATCTTCTCGCTCGCGCGCGCGCCCGTGCCTCGTTACCCCGTCCAGCTGCCGCGCCCGCTGCACAGGTCGAAGCCGACCAGGCAGGGGGCGCCGTTGTTGCCGACGGTGATGTCGCGGTAGGTGATGTTGTTCCCGTAGACGTAGGCGGCGTTGACGACCGCGCCCGCGACGGCGGCGCGGCCCGCCCACATCGGCGAGGACGCGCTCGTTCCGCCGACAGTGAACCAGCCCTGCTGGCCCTGGTAGCGGGTGCTGTCATAGACCGACACACCCGAGGCCGGATCCGCGTCGAGCGAGACGTCGGGCGTGGCGCGCATGCCGGCGCACCCGACCTGGCCGTACCCGCTGAACGCCGACTGCGCCGCCGTCGCTGTCTCATAGGACGAGCAACCGCCACCCCCGCTCGACCAGCCCGTCTCCGACGTGAAATTACCCCCACTGAAATGCAGCGTCGTCCCTCCGACCGAGATGACGTTCGGGGACGCAGATGGATACTCGGCAGGAAGTCCCGCATCTCCGGAGGAGACGAAGAAGCCGACGCCGCTCTGAACGAAGTGCGAGTCGTAGGAGGACTCGCTGCTGAACTCGGACGCGCCCCAGCTGTTCGAGACGTAATCCGCATGTGTCTTCGCGTAGTCCTCGGCTGCGAGGAGGTTCGCGAAGCTGTTCGAGGAAGCCTCCACGAGCAGGATCTTCGCGCCCGGCGCGATCGCGTGGGCCCACTGGACGTCGAGCGAGATCTCGAGAGCCCAGCCCGGGTCCTTACGCGGGTAGCTCGTCCCCCCGGACTGGTTGACCTTCGCGAAGCAGCCGTTCGCCGTCGTGCATGCGGGCAGCCCGTACTGACTCGAAAAGACCCCAAGATCCGCTTCTGCGGTCGGATCGTCGTAGGCATCGACGATCGCGATCGTCTTGCCCGCCCCCGCCGTACCGCCCGTCGCGAAGCCGTACACCGACTTGATCGTGACCGGCGACAGGCCCGTAGGCGACGTCGAGGCATACGGATTCCCGCGCGCGTCAACAGTGACGAGTGCGTGACAATGGGCGACCCCGACCACGGCCGCGGGACAGACCGCGGCGGCAGCCGCGTGGTCGTTGGCAGCTCCACCCGATCCGACGGCGAAGACCGCGACGACACCCACCAGCGCGACAGCAGTCGCGAGCAGCTTGCTCATTTTTCTGAACCCCCTTGGGGAAATCGTCCTCGGAATATGACCTCCCCACAGTTTGATCCAGTATCGGCCAGCGTCAAGAGGAGCCTGAGGCGCCCAGCCAAAAGCCTCACGGCCGCGACAATCGCGGCCGACCGGGACGAGCGAGAAGACGGCGAGGACTGTGCGCCTTCGATAGTGAACGCGTCGGAGAGCGGCCCTCCGCGAGAAGGGACGCTCTCACATAACGGCGATTTGCAGAAGACCCCAGACGGGAAAGCGGCGACTCCCCGACCGGGGCCCTCTCCTGACATCACACCCCTTCCCGGCGCTCCGCAACACCCCGATGGGGTAAGCAAGGTCGATGTGCTCGGTCTGTACCAGCGACCGCTCGCGGGCCCCGACTCACTCAAGCAAGCACCGTGCCCGGGCCGAGGTCGCTGTCGCGTTTCCAACAAACCGCGGCAACAGTGGTTGCACGCGCAGCGAGTATCGGCGAACGCAACCAACCTCGCGACGCCGTCACCCGGTTGTCGGTGGTTACACACAGCATGTGGATGGCTGTCCGCCAGGCCGTGCGTTGCGGCTGCCGCGTCAAGCCGATACGGCAAGAGGCTGCTCACCGATCCAGACGATCGTCTGGGCGATCCGCTCTTCGGCGAGCCAGCAGCGGACTTCGGCAAGGAGCTCAGCAGCCGGCCCGGGCGTCGGCGGCCGCTTGTAGTCGAGATACCAGCGTTCGTCGCTTTGCTGGCCGATGCTGCAGCGGTCGCGCCCCAACCGCTCGGCGAGCAGGACCGCGCTCAGCTCATCCGGTGCGCCGACCCGCATCCGACATCAGTTTTATGCATCACATGCATCCGCGCCGTCGTTGTCGCGTTTCCGCCAGAAGGCGACATCCGAGGCCTAATGACCTGGCAGATTCGCGCGGCGAAATTGCGCACGCTCTCCGTGTGCCCGCCCGTCCTGACTTCGACCCCCTCTCGCATGGTAAGCAGGGCGTCTGCCGTGGGCTGCCACCCGTTGCCGGAGGTCCCCTCCCTGCGAAGGAGGAGGTCGACCTCCTTGAAAACGCCAAGTCCTGCGAACCCGAGGGCCCACAGGACTTGACCGGGCGACTCTGACACGCAACGAGATCGCGGTCAAGCGAGTGTCCGCGGCACGGTTGCGGGCTTAGATCGCCGAGTAAATGAGTCTGCCGGCGAGCGCGAGGAGAGCGAGGCCGAGGAGGCTCTCGACGACGCGGCGGCTTGCGCGTAGTGAGAGGCGGGCGCCGAGCTGGGCGCCGAGTACGACGCCGAGTGAGAGCGAGATCGCTCGTCGGACGCCGTGTCCGTGGGCGAAGCTGCCGGCAGCCAGGTGCGTAAGCGCACCGCTGCCGGCGATGATTGCGAGCACGAAATGCGAGGTCGCGGTTGCGAGGTGGGTCGGGAAGCCGAGCGCGCGGACGAGTAGCGGCACGTGCATGACGCCGCCTCCGATCCCGAGGAAGCTGGAGACGAAACCGACGACGAGGCTGTAGGCGACGCCGCGACGGATCGGCACCTCGTACGCGAACGTCTGCCCATACGCGTCTGTGAGCCGCCTTCGAACGACATGGCCTTTGGGCGCTCGCCGGGGACCCGGTTCGCCGCGCAGCAGCCAGACGCCCAGCGCGAGCAGCACCACGGCCATGACGAGATCAAAGTCAGTGCGTGAGACGCTGCCAACGACGAGCGCGCCGGCGATCGAGCCGGGAAGCGCTGCGGCTGCGAAGGCGAGGCCGCTGCGGTAGTCGATCCGACGCTGGCGGGCGTAGGCGGCCGAGCCGGAGGCGGCGTTGAAGAACACCGCGGTCAGGCTGATTGCCGTCAGCGTCGCCGCCCGTTCGTGCGGATAGAGCAGGAGCAGGATCGGCGTGAGGATGAAGCCGCCGCCCGAGCCGACGATCGTGCCGAACGCTCCGACAGCGAAGCCGAGCAGCGCGAGCAGGACGGCGGTTGTGGGCGAGAAGCTCAGCGGCGACCGGGATCGGGAGGCGGTTCGGGAGGCTCCGACGATACGCGTCGGCTGGTGACAATGCGGTTAACCGCCATCCGGCTCTCGAGCGGCGGATGCGGGTTCAGCAGCCGACGCGGGGTGGGAGATCGTTGGGCACGTCGGCGAGGTCGACGAACTCCCGTGCGAACGCGCAGAAGCTGTCGACGTCCGCAACATTCGAGGCCAGCCCGAGCGAGGCGCGGACGGCACCACCGGAGGGGAGGCCGATCGCGTGGAGATAGTTGTCGAGTGCCATCCCTTCGCCAAACTCGCCGCCGACCAGGGTCTCCCTGGAGATGGTGAAGGCAACCTCGCCGGCGCCGGGGTTGCAGAAGCAGCCGGTGCGCAGCGAGATGCTGCGCCGGCGGGCGAGGCGGTCGACGTAGCGCTCGTCGACGACACGACCGTCGGGGTGGAGGAAGTTGAAAGCGATCGTGGCGCCGCGGCGCTCGAAGCCGCGGGGCCCGTAGATTGTGGCGGCCGGGGAGCCGTCCGAGTGGCGAAGCGAGGTGAGCGCGTCGAGCAGCTGGGTGCCGAGCGCCTCGACGCGAGAGTGGATCGTCTCGATGCCGACTCGCTCGAGCAGGCGCAG
>DAITAW010000022.1:0-35747 GCA_036824055.1 Gaiellaceae bacterium
TCCATCCGCTTCACGTCCTCGGCGGCGATGCGGAAGTTCTCCGCGGTCTCGTCGATGTCCCCGAGCGCCTCGGCGGCGTACGGCTTGCCCTGCTCGAGCGACAGCTCCCGCGCGAAGTCCTCGCGCCGCTCGTCGATCAGGTCGGCGATGGCATGGCAGACCTTGGCCCGTTCCCAGGCGGACAGGGCGGCCCACTTCGGCTGGGCGGCGCGGGCGGCGGCCACGGCGCGGTCGACGTCCTCCGCGCTCGCGTCGGGCGCCTCGGCCAGAGTCTCGCCGGTGACCGGGGAAACGACGGCGCGGGCGCTCTCGCCGGTCGAGGCGACCCATTCGCCGCCGATGAAGTTCTCCAGGGTGCGGACCGTGACAGCCATCGAGCTCCTTTCAAACGCCTGAGGCGACCGTAACCTTTTTTGAGAGAGTTGGCCCATGCCTCGAATCACGGCGGCCCAGGCTCTCGTCCGTTTTCTCGCTGCGCAGCACGTCGAGCACGACGGCGTCGAGCAGCGGTTCTTCGAAGGCTGCTTCGGGATCTTCGGCCACGGCAACGTCGCGGGAATCGGACAGGCTCTGTACCAGCACCCCGATCTGCTCACCTACTACCAGGCGAGGAACGAGCAGGCGATGGTGCACATCGCAGTCGGGTTCGCGCGCATGAAAAACCGTCTCGCCACGCTGGCCTGCACGACCTCGATCGGGCCGGGCGCGACGAACCTTGTCACGGGCGCCGCCCTCGCCACCGTGAACCGGCTGCCCGTGCTGCTCCTACCCGGGGATGTCTTCGCCTCGCGCCGGCCCGACCCCGTGTTGCAGCAGCTCGAGGTCCCCTCCCGCGGTGACGTCTCCGTCAACGACGCGCTCCAGCCCGTGTCGCGCTACTTCGATCGCATCGAGCGGCCGGAGCAGCTGCTTGCGGCCGGTCCCGCCGCCATGCGTGTCCTCGTGAACCAGGCCGAGACGGGCGCCGTGACACTTGCGTTCCCGCAGGACGTGCAGGCGGAGGCGTACGACTACCCGGACGAGTTCCTCGCGCGTCGCGTCTGGCACGTGACCCGGCCGGAGCCCGACTTGAAGCTCCTGGCGGAAGCGGCCGACCTGATTCGCAGCGCGAAGCGCCCCTTGATCGTCGCCGGCGGCGGCGTCATCTACTCCGAGGCGACGGTTGCTCTGCGCGCATTCGCAGAGCAGACGGGAATCCCGGTCGCCGAGACGCAAGCGGGGAAGGGGTCGCTGCCGTACGACCACCCTGCTGCGCTCGGGGCCGTCGGCGCGACGGGCACATTCGCGGCGAATCGGATCGCTGCGAACGCGGACGTCGTCATCGGCCTCGGCACTCGCTGGTCCGACTTCACGACGGCGTCCAGGACCGCCTTCACGCATCCCGGCGTGCGCTTCGTGAATGTGAACGTCGCCGACTTCGATGCGGCGAAGCTGGCTGGAATCGCGCTCGTCGCCGATGCGCGCGTCGCGCTCGAGCGGCTCGCTGCTGCACTCGAGGGACACCAGGTCGAGCCCGAGTACCGCGAGTTGGCCGGGCGGCTGAACAGGGAGTGGGACGAAGAGGTGACACGCTTGTACGGTCTCGGCCACGAGCCGTTGCCGGCGCAGAGCGAGGTGATCGGCGCAGTCAACGATGCGGCGCGGCCCGCCGACGTCGTCGTTTGCGCCGCCGGCTCGATGCCGGGCGACCTGCACAAGCTCTGGCGAACACGCGATCCGAAGGGCTACCACGTCGAGTACGGCTACTCGTGCATGGGCTACGAGATCGCGGGCGGTCTCGGCGTGAAGATGGCCGCGCCGGAGCGCGAGGTGTACGTCATGGTCGGCGACGGCTCCTACCTCATGCTCTCGAGCGAGATCGTCACGTCGATCCAGGAAGGCCTGAAGCTGACGATCGTCCTCGTCGACAACCACGGATTCAGCTCGATCGGGAGTTTGTCTCGCTCGCTTGGCACGGACGGCTTCGGCACCCAGTACCGCTACAGGCGGAACGGTTCGCTCGGCGTGGACAGCGACAGCCCGACAGGCCCGCTGCTCCCGGTGGATCTCGCCGCGAATGCGGAGTCCCTCGGCGCGAAGGTGATCCGCTGCCGGACGGTCGACGATCTGCGCGCCGGCCTGGAGACCGCGAGGGGGGAGGAGGCGACGGTCGTGCTCGCGATCGAGGTCGACCGCTACGACGGAGTCCCGGGGTACGACAGCTGGTGGGACGTCCCGGTCGCCGAGGTTTCGGAGGTCGAAGCGGTACAGGCGGCCCGTGCGGCGTACGAGCAAGCCCGCAGCTCGAGCTGATCAGATCCGCGCAGCGTCTCGCCGGCGTACCGGTGCCAGGCACGGGTCTGAAAGCGTGACGCGTGTGTGCCTGTTACGCGCTCACTGGTTCATCTGCTGCTGCATCATCGGGCTGCCGCCGGGAATCGTCAGACCCGGAATCGCGTCGGGCGCAGTGAACAGGAGCACGCCGAGCGCGAGCAGAATCGCTGCCGTCCCGTAGACCGCCACCCGGCGCCAGGGGACGATCTTCTCCGCAGCGATGAGCCCCGCGACGACGGCCATCCACGTGATGCTCATGACGCCGAGCGCGAACAGCGAGGCCATCAGTGCCCAGCAGCAGCCGACACACCAGGCGCCGTTTCTCATGCCCATTCGCGCGGCACCCGACCAGCCGCCGCTCCAATGGCGAAGTAACAGGCCCAGAGGGCTCCGGCACTTCCCCAGGCAGACGTCCTTGAGCGGGGTCAGCTCATAGATCGCTGCGACGACGAGAGTTCCGCCCGCCACCCACCGACCTGCGCGATCCCACGCGAGCACGTTGCCCGCGACCCGATGCCCACCCAACGCAATCGAAAAAGCGAGGAAGCCGGCGCCGGTCCATGTCACGAGATACCCGGCCGCGAACACGACCGCCGACAACGGAGTGCGCTCGCCGCCCATGCGCGAGTACAGCGCGACCGTCGGGGCGACCGACGGGAACATCATCCCCGCCATCATCACGACCCAGACGCCCAGGAACCATCCCAGCGTCCCGAGACCCGTCCACGGACCGTTGTCCATTCCCCGCATCTGTCCAAGCGTCCACCACCAGCCGGCACCGGCAAGAACGAAGAGCAGGGTGATGAGGCCGAGTCGCGCGCGCGCCGCCGCAAAGAGCGGCGCGAGCCCCGTGCCCGGAACGCGTTCCTGTGCCGGCGCGATCACCTCTTCAGGCTGCCCAGGAGAACTCTGAGGTCGAAAGGCCGGTCTTGCCTTCGTACTCGATCCCGAAGGCGTTGATCTTCGAGCGCGTCGCTTCCGCGATCGTCAGGTCAGACGCCACCGGGTGGAACATGCCGGCAAAGCGAACCGGCTCGCCGGTCTCGATGCCGAAGGGCACAATGTCCTCGATCTCGAAATCGATCGCGTCTCCGATGCGAACGCTGTGGCGCACGCCGTCGTCTTGCACCTCGATCGCCGCGCGCTCGACTCCGAGCATCTCCCCGACCAGCGGTGCCAGCGCCGCCATCGGGCCGCCGAGCTGGCCGCCGAAGACCTGAGTGAGCTTCTCTGCCTGCTCATCCGTGGCGCGCTCATCGATGAACATCCCGAGGCGCCAGTTCCCGTCCGTCATCACCTTCGGCGTGTCGGCGATCGCAGCGACCTTCAGCCCGCCGATGTCGGTGCCTTCGATCTCACCCTCACGAATGTTGAAGACGAGCAACACGCGACAGAAGTCGTAGGTGGCACCGTGGTCGAACGAGGCGTTGCACGGGCAGATCAGATCGCAGGAGCACGTCTCCACGTAGCTGCCCTTCAGCTTCCAGGACATCGACAAACCTCCAATATGTAGGACGACCGCGCAGCCGACCCTAGAACATCAGAGGGGTCAACCGGAAGAGGCGGCCGCATTCGAGGATCGGCACTTAGTGGCTCAGAGCCACTAAGTCGGCGCAGAAGGTCCTCCTCTTAGGACCTCACGCCAGCGTCCTCCTCCCTTTGCGCGCGCTCGACCTCGCCTGGACGCGCGATCTTTCTTAGAGCCCCGGGTGCTCCCTGAGCCACGCGCGGTTGCGAACCTGTGCAGCCTCCGCGTCGGCCGCATCCTGAGGCGATTGCGGGACCATGTCCTGCTCCACGACCAGCCAGCCCGCGTATTGCGAGCGCGCAAGCTCGGCGAAGAAGCTGTCGAGGTCGACGTCGCCTGTTCCCAGCCCGCAGAAGACGCCGCGACGCCAGGCCTCGGGCATGTCGGCGCGATCGGCGATCACGCCTGCGAGCACGTCGTTGTTGACGTCCTTCACGTGCACGTGATTGATCCGCCCGCCCCAGTCGCGGAGCGCCTGAGTCGGATCGCCCCCGCCCAGAGCGAGATGGCCGGTGTCGAGCAGCAGGCCGACGTCCGTCAGCTCGAGGACGCGCTCGATCTCCCACGGCGCTTCGACGAACGTTGCAGTGTGATGGTGGAACGTCGGCTCGAAGTCTCGGGCTCGTGCGAGGTCGGCGGCGCGGGCGACTCCCTCCGACAGTCGCCGCCAGCCGGAGGCATCGAGCCCGATCGCCGGGTCCGATGCCGCCCGGCCGGGAAAGTGCGCGCGCTCCGGTGAGCCGCCGTCGGCGAGGACAGCTTTTGCCTCGGTGCCGTCGCCTGCGGTGAACAGGTCGAGCGTTCCATCCATTGCGGCGAGGTCTTCCTCCCAGTGCTCTGGCTCGCTGAAACGGATCTGGATGTACCCGCCGACGAGCGAAAGCCCGTGTTCCTCGAGCCGGTCACGCAGGTTGTCGCGATCGCCCAGGTAACCGGGCGGCCCCAGTTCGGTTCCCTCGTAGCCCGCGCTCGAGATCGCCGTCAGCACGCGTTCAGGCCCCGGCACGTCGGGCAGGATTCCGACCGTGATCTCGAAGGCTCCGTAGCTGCACGGCGCGTTCGCGACGCGAATGCCGCTCAACTTCGCCGCCCGTCCAGAGTAACCATCGGCACGCGCGGATCGGGCTCGAGGTCTGCCCAGGCGGGACGGATCCAGGCGAGCGCCGGGTCGTCGGCGGACGCCATCGAGCGTCGATCTCCGGCGAGTCCGTTGAGGTAGTAGAGGTCGTAGCCGTGCGCTGCGGCAGTCGTGTGGTAGCCGTGCGGCACGAGCATGATGTCGCCGTCGCGCACCGTCTCGGTGACGTCCGTTCCATGTTGCGGGCTGTAGAGACGCTGCACCGCGAACGCACCTGCAGGCTCCA
This sequence comes from Gaiellaceae bacterium, assembly GCA_036824055.1. GTDB lineage: Bacteria > Actinomycetota > Thermoleophilia > Gaiellales > Gaiellaceae > 3-1-20CM-4-69-9. The sequence goes on from DAITAW010000022.1 coordinate 5,206, forward strand.
TTTGCGTGCGGTAGTAGTAGACCTCTTCCAGCACGACCTCCCCGGGCGGATGATCCTCGTCGTGCTTGTGCGGCGGATAGCTCGACCAGTTCCCCGCCGGAGTGAAGACCTCAACGACCAGCAGACGCTCGGCGGGAAACTCGGGCTTGATGATGTGATTGATCTGCCGCGTCGCGTTGCCCGAGCCGCGCACCTCGATCTCGACCTCTTCCGGTCTGACCAGCCGCGGTTCGAGACGCTCGTCGGCAAGTGCTCCGCAGACGGCGATCTCGCCGTCGCCCATCGCGACAATTGTGTAGCCGCTCTCGCGCGGGAGGTACAGGCCCCAGGGCATGCCGTCGAAGACGCTCGCGCGTCCGCCGAGCTCCCAGCGCTCGCCGCCGCTCTCGACGGCGCACCTTCCGGCCAACGGCACGAGCGCAACCTCGTCGTCGCCGGTCTCGCGCGAGACCTGTTCGCCGTCGCTCAGCCGCTCGACACGGAAGGACAGGTAGCGCCACGACGCCGACGTCGGGTCGACCGCGTCCCACTCGCCGTGGCGGAGCAACAGGTCCGTCACGCGAGCTCCGCCTCGAGCTCCTCCAGAGTCGGCATCGCTTCCGAGCATGCCAGCTGTGAGGCAACGATCGCCCCGGCGACCGAACCGCGGCGCACTGCTTCGTCGATCGGCAGATCGGCGTGCAGGCTCTGCACGAACGTCGCGACGAATGCGTCGCCGGCGCCGAGCCCGTTGACGACTTCGACGGGATGGCCTGGCACGTCGACTTCACGCCCTTCGTGGAAGAGCAGAGCGCCACGCTCCCCGCGCTTGAGCACGAGCGTGCGCACGCCGAGCTCGAGCAACGCTTGCGGGTCTCCGGCCGCGGCTTCGACTTCCTCCTCGTTGCCGATCACGACGTCTGCATGCGTTGCCGCGGTTCGAGCGAGCTTGCCGTAGTCAGCGGCTTGTTCCCACAACGTCGGGCGCCAGTCGAGGTCGAGGATCGTCGTGCCGGCGTGCGCTTCGAGTGCGGCGAGCGTCGTCTCACGACTCGGCGACTGCGCGAGGCCGGTCCCGGTTGCGAGCAGGAACGGCGCAACGGCCACTTCGGCACCGTTGAAGTCGTCAGGGGCGAGCTGCCAGTCCGGCGCGGTCGGGTAGCGGTAGAACGTGATCGGGAAGCGATCGGGCGGCCAGACCTCGCAGAACGTCGGCGGCGTCATCAGGCGCGGGTCGACGGCGAGGAAGCGCACGTCGACTCCCTCTGCGGAAAGAAAGTCGCGCACGAACTCGCCGTGCGGATCGGGCCCGATACGAGAAACGATCGCCGGTGTCAGCCCGAGCCGCGCGAGCCCGGTCGCGACGTTGCCGGCGAAACCACCGACGAAGCGCGTGTACGTGCGCACTTCGCGCAGTGGAGTACTGAGCTGATTCGGGTACAGGTCGATGCCCACCCGTCCGAGGACTGCGACGTCGATCACAGAGCCATTTTCCTTCGCACCATGAAGCCGCGTTGCGAGAAGGCGACGAATGGCTTTTGGAATTTCTGTCGACGCGGCGCATTCGAGCGGGACTACCGTTCGTTAGATCTTCGTTTGGAACTCTTGCCATTGTCGGATCTTTGCTCTATCCTGCGATCCGGCGCTAGCCACATCACGATGCTGATCAAAGCCAACAACCACTCATTTGCCGAAGCGGCCGTCGCCGTGACGGGTTTGCCGTGCCGGCATCGCAGCGATGCGACTTGCCGGCTCGGTTACGTCGAAGCCCTCGCTGGGAGCTCCCTGCGCTAGACACCTAGCCGCAGAAGCAAGCCAGACGAGGGCGACCCAAAATGGGTCGCCTTTTTGTTTGGAGAGGCGGCCAGAGGATGTCGAACGGAAGGTGATGCTCAGCTTGAAACAGTTCTGAACCGAAATCGAGGCCCCGCCTGAGAGAGAAAGATCTCTGCAGCCGCGAGCTGATAAATCCAGCGGGGAATAAGCGTCAGCTTTAGCGTGCGCTTTTCCTATCGGCAAGCAGAGAGATCGGGCTCCAAAGCTCCTCCACGTAGGACGACGCTCTGCAAAGGAGAGCCGTCGATCCAGGGTCGAAGGGTAGGCGAGTGGCATGGAAAACATCGTTCGGCTCAGGCCGTGCGAGACATAGCACCACCGATCGAAGTCCGGCCCGGCTGCGCCGAGCCATGATGACTTCGATCGGATAACCCGGTATCGATTCCGGCCCGGGTGGCCGACGCCGGCGAATGTTTCGGCACACCTCTGGTCGTAGCTCGAATCAGGTAGAGCGCCCGCTTGAAACGCGGGGCGTGCAGGTTCGAGTCCTGCCGGGGTCACTTGCTGGAAGGACTGCCATCTGGTGCGGTATCCCGTCTCGAGAACGGGTGGGCTCCGGCCTTGGGGGTTCGACTCCCTCTCCTTCCGCCTTTCGTTCCGGTGTAGTCGAGCGGTAAGACACGCGACTGTTAATCGCGAAGCGCAGGTTCGATCCCTGCCGCCGGAGCTCGTTGCACGCCCCCGTGGTCGAACGGGCTATGACGCCGGACTCTCAATCCGGAAGCTGCGGGTTCGAGCCCCGCCGGGGGTACTCACCGATCGAGCGGCCTGTGGAGACTTCGTCACACTCTCGTCACCATCTCCGACACCGGGCGATGGACTAGTTGGACAGCAACGAACCGGCTCGAATCGGGAGCCGGCGCGGGTTCGGTGACATCGCGGCTACATCCACGGCACCGTGTCCGACACCGGGACGTGGTTCGACGGGTCGTGACGATGTCGGTCTAGGTCGTTTCGCCTTCACTTCTGCCTGCAGGGGAGATCTCGCTTGTCAGGCGAGCACGCGCCGGTTCGAGTCCGGTCGTCTCCGCTCCCGGCGTTCGACTTTGATGTCGGATCCGAGCCGAAGTGGCCGCCACCGGCGAAGTCCGTCACCCGGGGACGAAGCTCTGGTGGCAGAGCACCTCGCTTGCAACGAGGAGATGTGGGTTCGACTCCCACCGTCTCCATCTCCGTCAACGCCTCCGTAGTGTCAACGGCAAGCACGCGCCCTTTGTACGGCCGAGGTGCGGGTTCAACTCCTGCCGGAGGCTTCAGCGCGCGGACGTAGCTCAGCAGGCAGAGCACCGGGTCGCCAACTCGGGTAGGCCCGTTCGATCCGGGCCGTCCGCTTCACAGGTCCGTGGTGTAACCGGTAGCACGGCGAGCTCCAACCTCGCTGGTCCGGGTTCGATCCCTGGCGGACCTGCTGGAACGAGATTCGCGGACTCCGACGGTTCGCGAAGGCTGGGCGCGGCCTCGCAGGCGGCGGCGGGTCCAGCGCTTGACGACACAACGGCCGGCCTCCTCGTCGGTCTAGGAAGGAGCACGACATGGGACTGCCGTATCGCGCTCGTGTCAACGAGCGCTGGTTCCTGAACCTGCTCGGCTTCCACGGCGGCGCCTACGTGATCGCTTACATCGAGGACACGCGCGAGCGTGGTCTTCAGCACTGTGGCGGCTGCGAGGACGACGATTGCCGACGCTGCCCGTACAACTTCGAGCCGCGGATGATCCTCGAGATCGCCGATTGCAACGATCGGATCTGTCTCGAGTTCGACGTCGACTCGGAGGCGGGCCGCACCAACTCGCTGCACAAGCTCGACACTCTGCTGGCAGCTCTACGCGTTTTTCGCGAGGGCGTGGTGGCGGAGTTCGAGCCGTACGACCAGCGAGAGCGCGAGCTCGCGGAGCAGCGGGACTGAAGCCGGATCGAACGAACGGGTGGCGGCCGGTTTTCTGGCCGCCGCCCGCATGCGGCGTCACCATGGCACCGTGGCCGAGCGGCGAGGCACGCGCCTGCAAAGCGCGGTACGGCGGTTCGATTCCGCCCGGTGTCTTTCAGCGAGCAGAATGGACAGAGTGAGCAACTCCGCTGCAGAACGGCGAGCCAGGTTTCGGGCGCTTCATGAAAGAGACGAGCTGCTCGTCATGCCGAATCCGTGGGACGTCGGTTCGGCGCGGCTGCTCGCATCTCTCGGCTTCGAGGCGCTTGCAACGACGAGCGCCGGCTTCGCCTGGTCGCTCGGCAAGCTCGACCAGACCGTCGCCCGAGACGAGCTCGTCGCGCACGTCGAGACACTCGCTGCGGCCACAGAGCTGCCTCTGAACGTCGACAGCGAGCGCTGTTACCCCGACGACCCCGGCGGTGTGACACAAACTGTGGAGATGCTGGCCGAGGCCGGAGCGGCGGGCTTCTCGATCGAGGACTACGACCGGGACTCCGGTGAGATCGACGAGGTTGGTCGTGCGGCGGAACGTGTTGCGGAAGCGGCGGAGGCCTCGCGTGCACAGGACGAGCGACTTGTGCTGACAGGTCGGGCGGAGAATCACATTCGCGGGGTCGACGACCTCGATGACACGATTGCGCGACTGGTCGCCTACCGCGATGCAGGCGCCGACGTCGTCTATGCGCCGGGCCTGACCGACCTCGGGCAGATCGCCTGGGTCGTCGACGCCGTCGGAGTTCCGCTCAACGTCCTTGCGTTGCCCGCGGGACCAACACTCGGCGAGCTCGCCTCCGCCGGCGTGCGCCGTATCTCGACGGGAAGCCTGCTGGCTAGCGCCGCCTACGGGGCTTTGCTCGCTGGTGCGCGTGAGCTCGAGGAAAATGGAACGTCAGGCTACGCAAAGGGCGGCGCATCGTCAGATGCCCTCAAGGCCGCCTTCGACAACGCTTCGACCAAGGAAGGGAGCGCCGAATGACGTACGTCCCCGTCGCCGATCGTTACGAGCACATGCCCTACCGCCGCTCGGGCCGCAGCGGCCTGCAACTGCCCGCGGTTTCGCTCGGGCTCTGGCAGAACTTCGGGTTCGACCGTCCGCTCGACACGAGCCGGGCGATCGTTCGGCGCGCCTTCGACCTCGGGATCACGCACTTCGACCTCGCCAACAACTACGGACCGCCCTACGGCTCCGCGGAAACGAACTTCGGGCTGCTCATGAAGCAGGACCTGGCCCCGTATCGCGACGAGCTGATCGTCTCTAGCAAAGCGGGCTACGACATGTGGCCCGGGCCGTACGGCGAGTGGGGCTCCCGGAAGTACGTTCTCGCGAGCCTCGATCAGAGCCTGCAGCGAATGGGGCTCGATTACGTCGACATCTTCTACTCCCACCGATTCGATCCCGACACGCCGCTGGAGGAGACGATGGGCGCCCTCGACACGGCAGTGCGGCACGGAAAGGCGCTCTATGTCGGCATCTCGTCGTATTCGGCGGCGAAGACGCGGGAGGCGCACGCGATCCTGCACCAGCTCGGAACCCCGCTCGTCATCCACCAGCCGTCCTATTCGATGCTGAACCGCTGGATCGAGCCGGACTTGCTCGACACGCTGGGCGAGCTCGGCAGCGGTTGCATCGTCTTCTCGCCGCTTGCCCAGGGAATGCTCACCGACAAATACCTCAACGGGATTCCGGAAGGTTCCAGAGCGAGCCGCCATGGATCCCTGTCACCCGATCTGATCAACGAGCAGTCCCTCGCCAAGGTCCGGGCCCTCAACGAGATCGCCGCACGTCGAGGTCAGACGCTCGCGCAGCTGGCACTGGCCTGGACGCTTCGCGATGAACGGGTGACGTCGACGCTGATCGGCGCCTCGAGCGTTGGGCAATTGGAGGCGAACGTCGCGACTCTCGACAATCTCGACCTGTCGAAAGAGGAGCTCGAGGAGATCGACCGCTACGCAACCGACGCGAACCTCAACCTCTGGGCCGCTTCGAGCGCGACCTGATCTGACACGACCGGCTGACGCTCGCGCGGCGCTAGCCGGACCTGGACAGCGTCCGCGAGCGTTCTCGAACGCGCACGCGGATCGATCCGGGCCCAGCGAGCACCACGACGCGACGGCGGGGCGCACGCCGCCGGCCGAGCACGCGGCCGACGAGGAGGGCGACCGGCACGGACGCGACGATCCACGCTCCGATTCCAATGAGCGTCCAGAGCAACCAGCCGGGCATCAGTGCACTCCCGATCTGCGCGACAACGGGCGACTCGTCAGGCGCGTGACCAGTGCCCGAAACCTCGCCGGTGCCATCGCCGCCGATTCGTCTCCGGGATGTGTCGGGCGCATCGAGTTCTCCACGGAAGGCCAGAACGACCAGGCAAGCGTCGACGCGAAGCGCTCGCAGCCGTACTGATCGTGCGCCAGTCCAGGCACGCTGTAACACCAGTCGCGACCGCCGAGCTCGCGCAGCAAGAGAGCACGCTGGGCGTCGTCGAGCAGCAGGTAATCGACCTGGTGGGCGTACTCGTGCTGCACGACTCCCCAGGCGAATTCGCCCGAGTCCAACAGATCGGCGTCGAGCCAGACCTCGCGCGGCAGCGAGCGCGACGGTTCGCCACGAACGATGTGGATCGTGATCGGCCCGGGAAGCAACGTCCAGTCGAAGGAGCTCGCCTCGAGGGCCGCGACCACCGTCGCGCGCTCCGTCTTCGTCCCGCCGTCGAACGCGTAGCCACCGACGGCGCCCGACGTCGCGGCGGGGAACAGGAGGACTACGGCTGTGATGAGAAATGCGACCCGACTCAACGCTCAGTGCCTCCCCAACCCAAATTCCGCTGCGGCGATCTGCACGTCGCGACCTCCATGGGCCGACGCGACCACGATGAACCATCTGGAGAGCTTGCTGCGCACCACCGATCCCTCCTCCGACTGTTGTCAGGAAGGGGAGAAAGCGAAAGGCGACGAAACATGCGTCAGATCACTCGAACGAGGGACGCCGCTACTGCGCAGGCGGTACGGCGAGCTGCGTCCACACGGTGCCGTCCTCGAAGGGCGCCGGGCATTCCGGCTCGCGAGTGGAGATGCTCGCGACCACGCAGACGTCCGTGTACGCCCGACCGACTACGACGGCCAGACTGCGATCGAACTCGCCGACGGCATTCGGCGCGAGTGCCCATTCAGCGAGGTTGCGGCGCGGCTGCCCTGTCGCGACGCCGAAGACGCGCAGCGTCATCGAGCGGGCCGGACGCTGAGGCAGATTGCGAGCTTTGAGCCTCACCAGCAGCCGCGGCGCTCTGACGAACGTCTCCCAGACGACGGAGAGCTGGGGTCGCTCCTGCGGCCGCGGAATGTGCACGCGCACGCAGCCGGTTGTGTTCCCGCGCGTGTAGCAAGGGCGCGGCTCGTCACCGACCCATGCTCGCGCGCCGAGGTCATCGAAGTCGCCGGCCGGGAGCGAGAGGTTCACCGTGTGCTGGATCTCGCCTGAATTGTTCGGGCCGAGCGACGCTCCGTAGAGCGGCTGGCCCGGCTGCCAGGTCGGCCGGCCTTGACGGTCGGTCCCTCGGAGCAGTTGCTCGACCTCCACGACGATGTGGTCGCTCGAGCGCAGACCGATCCCGTGCACGGAGACCGCGACGAGGGAGCCCGACTTCGGCGTCACGGTGATGCTCGGCTGCGCGCGGTCGCCCCAGGTCGCGATCCCGGCGTAGACGCCGAAGACCAGTGCTGCACCGAGCACGATGATCCCGACCGAGAGGACGCCGCGCTCCTCGCGCGATCCCTGCGGCAAACCGTAGGCTGCGACCGCGCCGAGAAAGACCGCGAGTGCCGCCGACCCGAACGCTCCGAAGCTCGCCGCCGGATGATTCCTCGCCATTCTGCCGATGAGGTCTCCGCTGATCGCCAGGGCGGTCAGCAGGGCCCCCAACGCTGGTAAGGCGGCGAGAAGAAAGCCTGCGGCGCCCTTGGCTTCCTTCCCGATTGGGAGGAACCTCGGCATGACGGCCTGTGTACCGTTGCGCTCTCGCCGGCCCGAGTCAACGCATTCCACGAACCTTTTACACCGCGGTTACAGCCCGCGAATACTCGGGCAGGGCCTTTCGTTGAAGACCGAAGCCGTCAGATGACCGAGCTCGTTCTCGTCATCGTCTGCGTCGCGCAGTTCATGGTCGTTCTCGACGCGACGATCGACTCTGAAGAGGCGGTCACCGTCCCGGTCTAGAGAGGAAAGTGCAAGCCCTCCGCCGAGCCGCTCTCATCCCTTTGATCGGGAGTGGGCCGGGTCAGCAGCGCGGCGCCTACGACTACGGCGACAAAGGCCGCAACACGCGCGACCCTGAGCGCGCCGCCGGGCAAGGACTCTCCGAAGACGACCATCCCCGCTGCGATCGGGAGCGCGTTCGTCCACAGAGTCGCCACGCCGGCAGTCGTCAGTGCACCGCCTCGCTGGAATCCAAGTTGCAGCGCGATGAACGCGAGCCCGTGGCATGCGAGGAGAGCCGGCACGAAAGCCGGGTGGAAGCCGCCGGAGACGGCCGCCTTCGTGCCGACGTCACCTGCCGCGTAGAGAACGCCCGCGGCCATGCCGAGAGCTCCCCCGCGCGTGAGGAAGTGAGCTGCAGGGCCGGCCGAGAGCGCGGCCACTGCCGCGGACACGAGCATCCAAATAGCCGCCTCTTCGAGACTGCCGTGTTTCGAAGGCGAGACGTCGCCCGCAAGGGAGATCGCGAGGAGGACGAGACCGGCGACCGAGGTGACCACGGCGAGGCTCTCTAGTCGAGAGCGAACCCCCGCGAGTGCTGCAAGAACTGCGAGCCCGCCCGCGGCGCAGGCCTGTACGAGCGACAGCGGTGCGAGCGTCAGTGCGACGACGTACAAAACCCAGCCACCGATGCCGGTCCAGAAGCCGACGAGCCAGCGCCGGTTGCCGAAGAGCGAGGTGAGCGAGCGCAGCGGCCGGCGCAACGACAGTCGCGGCAGCGACGACGCGGCTCCGTGCTGCGCGAAGTAGCTCCAGTTCAACGCGCAGGCGGAAACCAGGGCAAGCACGAGTCCGCCCGCCAACCGCCAGGTCACCGGCGATCTCCTTCCCTAGCAGCCCCAGTGCGATTCAGACCGCAACCGGCTCTGCTGTGGGCCGTCCCTCTTCGGCCTGGCGCTCGTCCACGTAACGCTGTGCGTCGCCGAGCGCGGTGAAAAGGCGGAAGAAGACGGCGATGCAGATCGTAAGGATCCCGATCACGCCGTAGACCAGCGCGACGTTGTTCGTAGCGCTGATCACCCAGCCGCCGACGAGCGCGCCGGCCGGAATCGCCGACCACGCGAGCACGCCCGCGATCGAGAGGACTCGCGAGAGCAAGTGGTTCGGGACGATCGCCTGGCGCAAGCTGCCCGTGTTGATGTTGAAGAGGATGCCGAGCCCGCTCTGCGCCGCCCAAATGGGGAGTGCGATCCAGTATGAGCGCAGCCCGGCGAAGACCACGAGGAGCCCACCCATGAGCATCAACGACGTCATCGCCAGTGCGGTGAAGCTGAAGCGCTTCCGCAACCGGCCCGCCAGCAAGCCGGTGACGACGACGCCGGCGCTGCCCGCGGCGAAGAGAACGCCGATCTCCCGCAGGCTCGCGCCGAGCCGCTCGTTGGCGAAGAGAACGAGCTGCGCCCAGGTCGTGCCGGTGACGAGGTTGATCAGCGCCATCATCAGGGAGATGTTCCGTAACACCGGGTGCCCGAGCACGTAGCGCAAGCCCTCGCGAACGTCGTGCAGGATCGTCGTTGCCTCCTTCGTTGTGTCGCTCGCCGTGTTGAAGCTCGCCCGCACGAGCATCAGCGACAGCGCGGAGATCGCAAACGAGCCCGCATCGAACGCCATCACCCAGACGAGTGGGAAGAACGAGATCAGCGCGCCGGCCAGCAGCGGCCCTGCCACCTGTGCCGCCGAGTACGTCGCCTGGATCCGTCCGTTTGCAGTGACGAGGTCGTCCGTTTCCACGAGGCTCGGGATCGCAGCGAACTCGCCCGAGCTGAAGGCGATGAAGACGGTCGACTGGATGAACGTGACGCCGTAGATCCACCAGACGGTCAGGTGGCCGAACTGCGCGACCAACGGGATCGACAGGATCACGAGGGCGTTGAGCCAGTCGAGCCCGATCATCGCCTTCTTGCGGTCGACCCGATCCATCCAGGCACCGATGACGAGGCCGAACAGGAGGTAGGGGAGGAACGTCGCCGCGGTTGCGATACCGAGGTTCACCGCTGAGTGCGTGAGGTGGTACACGAGGAGCGGCACCGCCCACTGCGTGAACGAGCTGCCGAGGTTCGAGATGGTCTGACCGGCCCAGAACTTCTTGAAGTCGGAGCTCACGCGACCTCTCGCAGGATCTCGAGGAGCTGTTCCTGGCGTTTCGGCGAGAGGGCGTGAATCGCGGGGTTCTGCGACATGCACGCGACGAGCCGGCGCCGCAACCTGACACCGTCTGCGGTCAGCCGGATGACCCGCACGCGTTTGTCATGCGCGGCGGGGCGGCTCAGCACGAGCCCTCGCTCGGTGAGCTGGTCGACCACGCCGCGGAGATTCGATGGATCGACGCCGCACCGTCTGGCCAGCTCCTTGAGCGACGGTGTGTCACCGACCTCGAGCCGCCAGAGAAGTTTCGCCTGCGAGTAGGTGAGGCCGAGCGTTTCGAGAAACGTGCCCTGATGGTCGAGCGTGCTGGCGAACAGATCCATCAGGCGCCGCATGATCTCCTCACGCGGCCCGGAGTCGCTACTCATTACCGGTACTTTACCGCTTTAGTGGGACTTGTCTAGCCGCCGCGTTGCCGGCGCTGCCGCCACTGGTGCAGCACCTTCGACTTGCTTGCGGCCTTCGGCGTCTGCGGCTTCGGTGGTGGATCGTGCTCCTCCAGCCACTGCGCCGCCGCATCGTCCGGCTCGAGCCCAACCGCACGCTCACGCTCGGCGCGCTTCCTTGCGCCTTTGCCGGTCAGCGCTCGGTTCCGGCTCACCTCTGCAGGGTAATCACGGCATCCTCACCCGAAGTGGGGGTCCCGGCTGCGCTCAACCGGTGGACGAGGCGCCGCGCTGCAGTAATAGCGACGGCGGTCGCCGGCCGCGAGGGTCAGAGGGATGCTTCTGCGGCCTCGAATCGTCGTCCTCCTCGTCCTCGCCTTCGCGGTGATGGCGAGCGCGCCCGTCGCGTTCGCGGGCGGCGCCAACTACTCCTTCGACGGCGGCACGAGCGCCGAGCGCGCTCAGGTGGACAAAGCCCTCGGCGCGAGCTCGTTCGACTGGGCCATCATCCGCAACCAGATCACGGTCCACATCGGGCGCTTCGACTCACACGCGGCGCCGGGCGAGATCTGGCTCGACGCTCGGCTGCTCGACTCCGGACGGTTCTCGTGGGGCGTCGTCCAGCATGAGTTCGCCCACCAGATCGATTTCTTCCTGCTGACGCCCGAGAACCGCGTGGAGCTCCAGCGCCTGCTCGGAGCGAAGGCCTGGTGCTGGGAGACGTCTGGCCTGCAGCACGCCGACTACGGCTGCGAGCGCTTCGCTTCGACCGTCGCGTGGGCGTACTGGCAGAACGGCGACAACTGCATGAAGCCGGCTTCGAAGCACGACGAATCGGCCGGCATGACTCCTGCCGCATTCCGCGCCACTCTCGCTCGAGTACTCGCCCTTCCCTCCCTCCGACGCCACTCGATCCGATGACGTCCGCAGCCTCCACCTTGCTCGCCTCCGCGGAAACGGCATTGGCCGCCCACGACTACGAGCTCGCGATCGACGTGCTCGTCGGCGGCGGGGCCGAGCTCCGTGGCGACACGCGCGCCGAGCTGCGTGCATTGCTCGACGAGTCCTGGGCGCGCATGTCCATGGGGGACCTCGACTCGGCCGTCGTCAGGCTGGAGCGGGCTCGTGCACTGGCCGAAGCCTCGGTTTGCGACGACACGGATCGTTCGGAGGTGCTGTATCAACTCGGCTGCTGCCGTCTCAAGGCAGGCGCGGTCTCGAACGCGGTTCGGCTCCTCACCGTCGCACTCCGCCTCTGCGAAGAATCGCCGACGCTCAGCGACCGCCTGCGAATCGACATCCTCTGCTGGCGCACCCGCTGTTACCGGCGACAGCGCGACTGGGATTCGGCCCGCGCGGATGCCGACGCCGCGATCCAGCTCGGAGAAGACCTGAAGGATGCAGCCCGGCTCGCCGACGCGTATCTGCAGGCCTCGCAGATCGCGGAGCGAACCGATCAGCTGCTCATGGCACGTTTCTACGTCGAGCGTGCGCTGGAGCTGCAGCGGGACGCCGGCCACGCTCTTGCCGCCGGCAAGGCGCTGAACAACCTTGGCGGCATTCTCTTCCTGCTTGGAGAGACAGCTGCGGCGAAGGATTGTCTGACCGAGGCATTCTCCATCGCGCTCGAGCTCGGGAACGAGGTCGACGCGGCGTACGCGGTCTCCTCGACTGCTCAGGTTCTGCTGCGCGGAGGCGAAGCGGAGTCGGCTGAGCACAAAGCCAGGTATGCGCTCGAGCTCCTCGACGGCCGGGACGACCACGTCAACGAAGTCGGCAACGCAAAGCTCGTGCTCGGTCGTGCGCTGATGGAGCAAGGTCGCTTCGACGAGGCGAACGACGAGCTTGCCCACGCTTCCGTGAGCTTCGAACAGATGGATTCGCTCGGACATCGCGCGGCTGCGTGGCTCGCCCAGGGAGACCTGGCAGCTCGGCGCGGTCGCATTGAAGACGCTGCGGCTGTGTATCGCCGCGCGGCCGAAGCCTTGCAAGACGTCCGATTCTAACGAAGGGGGTGAAAGCCATGAAGAAGCTCATCTCACCCAGTCTCCTGCTCGCTCTCCTTGCGGTTGCGTCGTTCGTCGCGAAAGCACGGTACGGCTACGGATTCCACGAATAACCCCTCCCGGTCTGCGGCGCCCGCCTGCCGGCGGGCGCCCTCCCCCTCTAACTCTGGAGAAATCTGCTCATGCGGCACTCACTCCTGCTTCTCTGCACGTCGTTGGCGCTTTTGGTCCCGACGTCTGCCGGCGCCGTCACGAACGGTGAGTTGGACGGCAACGGCCATGCGAACGTCGGAGCGCTCGTTGCCGATCTTCCCGGTTCCGGTCTCACCGTCCTCTGCTCGGGAACGCTCGTCGCGCCGACCGTCTTCCTCATCGCCGGTCACTGCACGGCCGGGCTGACAACTCCGGTCTACGTCACGTTCGATCCGACGCTCGACCGGGAAAGTTGGACGCTGATCCCTGGCCGACCGGAGACAGCTCCCGGCTTCGGACACGACCGCTCGGACCCTCGGGATCTCGGCGTCGTGTTGCTCGACCACGCGCCTGTCGGAATTGCACCGGCGCAGTTGGCGCTCGCCGACTCCGGCGAGTCGCTAAGCGGTGGCACGGTCACCAACGTCGGCTACGGCTACTACGAGCGGCAGACCGGAGCAGGACAGCCACGCTTTCTGTACGACGGTGCTCGGCGAACTTCGACATCAACCGTCAAAAGCGTGACACCGTCGCTGATCCGGACGGGCTCGGGTGTCTGCTACGGCGATTCCGGTGGACCGCGCTTCGCGGGTCGGGTCCTGGTTGCCGTGACGAGCAGCGGCGACGCGGCCTGCGCGGGCATGAGCACCGGCTACCGGATCGACACACCGGCCGCACGGAGCTTCCTCGCGCAGTTCATCGCGCTCCCGTAAAGATGTGGGGCGCTTCCCGTCGCGGAACGCCCTCGTCTTCTCTGCCGAGGGTGGTCAGCGAATAATCCGTTCGAGGATCCGCCCGCGGTTGCTTCGCCGGTCAGGCCGCGTCGGCGGCGTCCGCATCTGCCGGGTCACGTCTCTCCGGAAGCCAGAACGTGACTTTCGTTGCTCCCGGTTGGCTTTCGATGCGAAGCCAGCCGTCGGCTAGCTCGGCTCGCTCGCGCATTGCCTTCAGACCGAGATGCCCCGGCCGAACCACTGCGAGAGTCGCCTCCACGTCGAAACCCACGCCGTCGTCGGTCACGGTGGTGCAGAGCCCATGCTCCATGGACTCGAAGGCCACGTCGACCCGAGATGCGTTGGCGTGCTTGCGTGTGTTTGCAAGCGCTTCCTGCACGATCCGGTAGGCGATCGTTCGCGCCTCCGGCCCCGGCTCTCGCCGAAGCTTGTTCTCGAGTGAGTAGTCGATGTGGAACTCGAGCTTGAGCTGCTCGAGGGCCGAACGGACTGCGGGCGCCAGTCCTGCGCGGTCGAGCTCGGGTGGGGAGAGGCCGGCGATCAGCCGGCGGAGGCGCCCGATCGTGTCGCGGATGCTCCCCTCGAGCTCTTCGACGAGGCGCACCTGCTCGGGCTTGTCGAGACGTGTCCCGAGCAGTCCGATCCTGAGCAGAACCGCCGTCATGCCTTGGACAGCGTCGTCGTGAATGTCCCCTGCAAGACGTCTGCGCTCTTCCTCTTGTGCATGGACGATGTCGGCGAGTAGACGCCGCCGTGTGCTCGGCGATTGACGGGCGGTCTCGAGCCGTTGGCGGACCTCATCGATCTCACCGGCGTGACGTTCAACCAACTCCTTCAAGTCTGCGGTCCGCGCATTCCGTCCTCGGCGGGGTCCCTCGCGGAGAGCCTCGAGCTCCTGCGAGTGCCGTTGGAGGATCGTGCCGAGCTCGCTCAGCTGGTCGTGCGCTTCGTCAAGGCCCCCTGCGGCCATGTGGAACGGGGCAAGCGCTTCGATGAAGACCGTCGTCACGCGCCTGACGAACTCATCACCATCGACCGGCTGCGGCGGCAGTTGCTGAACGATGTCCCGGTGCATGGAGAAGAGCACGAGCGGCCCGATCGCGGCGTCGAGCGCCTCACGGCCGATGTCGTTCGCCTGCTGAAGCGCATCCTCGGCACCGGCGGCCAGGTACGTCTGCAGCGTCGACCTGTAACGATCAACCAGTTCCGCCGGATCGGTCACTCCGGGGTCTCCCTCGGTAGACGTGAGTAGAAGAGGAACGAGGCGCCGACGCCGTCAGGCGAGCGCTCTCCGTCGCGTGTGACGCCTGTCACGGTAGCCTGCCACGCCAAATCGCCGTTCGATCGCTCCAGATTTAGGGCCAGCAAGCAGCTCCTGGCTCGGCGATCACGCGCGAACAGCAGTCCGATCGTTCTCGGCCCCTCGTGCGCCAGATAGACCGTGCCCGCGAGTCGGAGCGGCCCGAGATCAGGAAGCGCAAGGAGTTGGTCGTACTCGCGGCTCGGGCGCAGGAGGCCGGCGGGCCGGCTCAAGGGTTCGACTGCGCGACTCGGGACGCCGCGTGACGCCCGGCGCTGCGGTAGAAGGATTGGGTTTGCGCGCCGGCTATCCACAGATGCGGAGCTAGAGCCTGACGCCGCAGTCGAGACATATGACAACTATCCACGTCGTTCGCCAGGGCCGCCAATACCCCTATTGCCTTCATCGAGACGCCTTGCCTCTGGATCCGGATCCGGCTCCGGCTCCGAATCGGATGGTCCGCGCAACACCTCGGCCAGGTCTCGCATGTTCTGGATCAGCGAAGCCGGCAGTCGTTCCGGGACCTTCGCCCAGGCGACGACGGTATCCGGCATGGTCAGGGGCGGGTCGAGCGGCCGCGCGACCACGATCGAGCTCATCTCGCTGCCCTCACCGATCTCCGGCCAGAAGGCGACTCCGGATCGTTCCGCCACTGCGACCATCAGGTCGCGCGCGTTGAGGCCGCCGGCCTCCTCCACGCTCCTGAAGCGGTAACCGGCTTCGCCGAAGCTCGTCAATAGATGGTCGTAGAGCGGAGGATTCGGCTCACGCGGGAACGTGATCAGCGTTTCGCCGGCGAGATCTGCCGGCTCGAGCACCTTCCTCGTGGACAGTGGGTGGTCGTGCGGTAGGTACGCAGCGAGGGGCTCGCCGGCGAACAGCGGCCGCATCTCCAGATCGTCGTAGTCCTCCGCATGGAAGAAGATGCCGAGATCGAGATCTCCTCCGCGGAGCCGCTGAACCTGTTCGGATGCAACGAGGTGACTCACGTGAGCTTCGAGCGCCGGTTCGATCTCGTGTAGAGCCGTGAGAAAACGGAGCAGCCGCTCGATCGCGAGGTTCAGCGCACATCCGATGCGGAGCTTCGTGCCGACGCCGCCGGCCTTGCGCGCTTCGGCGAGCGCGCGGTCGAAAGCGGCGAGGACATTGCGAGCTTCGTCGGCGAAGACGCGGCCGGCTTCGGTCTTGGTGACGACACGGCTCGTGCGTCTGAGCAGGGAGACACCGAGCTCGTGCTCCAGCTTCCGGATCGCCTGCGAGAGCGGCGGCTGCGCGATATGGAGCCGCTGAGCGGCCCGGCCGAAGTGGAGCTCTTCGCTGACCGCGAGGAAGTAGCGCAGGTGCCGGAGCTCGATCGCGGGCTGCGAGGATCGCTCCCCTGGCCCCCTACCGGATCCGGTCTTATCGCCCTTCTGTGACTCCACTCGCCTCGGTGACCTGGTTGTCAGAGGAAACCATGTCGCTGCTGCCCTCAGCGAACACGTCAACTATCCGCAGGCAACATCCGCCAGTCCAATATGCGCCAACAGCGCATCTGATACATCTGCCGTCTTGATCCCGCAATACGCTAACCCCTGATCAATTCGTGCTACAGACAGGTCTGTAGTCCAGGCAAAATAGCATGTCTCACGATGAGCAACCGGTGACGAATGACGCGGTGGCGTCTCCGCAGGCGAGCGCGGGGATTCCGCCGCGGCCGTCGCCCGATCAGCCGACGGCCGAGGCCCGCGAGCGGATCTTGCGCACGGCCTATGAGCTCTTCCACCGTGACGGCATCACCGCCGTCGGCGTCGACAGGATCGTCGCCAGGGCCGGAGTCGCAAAGACGACCCTCTACCGGCATTTCCGCTCGAAGGACGATCTGGTTGTCGCCGTCCTGGAGCGGCACGAGGAGCTGTGGACGTCGGGTTGGCTCGAGCTGGAAGTCGACCGACGTGCGACGTCACCGCAGGAGCGGCTACCCGTGACCTTCGACGTGCTCGACGAGTGGCTGCGGGGCGACGGCTACGAGGGTTGTCTGTTCATCAACTCACTCCTCGAGACGCACGGCCGCTCCGAGCTGATCCGCGTACGCTCGGTCGCCGCTCTCGAGAACGTCCACGCGCTGATGACGCGCTTCGCAAAGGACGCCGGGGTCCGCGATCCCGTGGGCTTCGCGCACCAGATCCACATTCTGATGCGAGGAGCGATCGTCGCAGCGGTCGAGGGTCAATTCGAAGCTGTGGACCAGGCACGCTTGCTGGCGCGCAAGCTCTGGGAGCAAGAGAGCCCCCTGGCAGAAGGGTGAGATCCTCGACCGGGTTCGGGGATGGCGACCGCAGAGATGGGCTCCGATGTTCTCTAGTGAAAGGTCGAACCTGTGATGAATCTTGGAGTTCGCCAGCCGTCGACCTACGCACGGAGCGGCAACTCCACCCGCTCCGTGCAACCCGTTTTGTCAGGCAGACAGAAGGTCCCTTTGCGAGAGAGCCAACTGCAACGCACCCTTGAGCTCGGCCAAGCTGAACGGCTTGAGCAGATGCGTGCTCTGCCTCAGAAGCCGAACCTTTGCCTCGACGGGCTCGTGGATGCTGGCGCACACGATCGGGAGATTCGGGTAAGCGAGGCGCAGCCGCGAGGCGGCGTCGAACGACTCTGGGTAGGCCGGCTCGACGAGAAGGACATCCGGCTCGGTAACGGTACCTCCGTCCAAGAACGCAGTCTCGTGGCCGAGGCCGCGCACGATTGCCTCGTACAGGAGGCGAATCGCTTCGTCCGGCTCGATGATCAGGAAAAGGGCCATGACCCCGTTCTCGTCGACGGCCGGATGTTTCCCGGGGCTGCTTGCGTATGAGGCGGGAATGACACGCGGCCGCGTTCTCGTCGTCGACGACGACGGGGACATTCGGACTCTCGTGGCGGGGCTACTGGAGCGGGCCGGCTACGAGGTCGACGAAGCCGCGGACGGGCGCGACGGTTTGCGCTCAGTCTTCTCAGATCGGCCCGACCTCGTACTCCTCGACGTGACGATGCCAGGCCTCGACGGATGGGGCGCGCTGGAGCGGATCCGCGAGCTCACCGACGTGCCGGTGCTCATGCTCACGGCGCGTTCCGACGAGCTCGAGAAGGTGCGGGGCCTGCAAGCCGGGGCGGACGACTACATGACCAAGCCGTTCGGTCGCCAGGAGCTACTCGCGCGTGTGGAGGCGCTCCTGCGCCGAAACCGACGCGGGGAGGAGGAGTTCCCGACCGTCTACGCCGACGACGCCATCACCGTGGAGTTCTCGCAGCGCTCCGCTCAGTCGGACGGCATCGACCTGAGGTTGACGCCACTCGAATTCAGATTGCTGAGCGCCTTCGTCCAGCACCCGAACCAGGTTCTCAGTCGCGAGCAGCTGCTCGAGCTCGCCTGGGGCGATCCATACGGTGTGTCGGAGGATCAGGTGAAGCTCTACGTGGGCTATCTACGCAAGAAGCTCGGGACGAACGTGGGAACGGAATCTCCGATCGAAACCGTGCGCGGCTTCGGTTACCGATACAAGCCGGTCCGGGCCTAGGTCGCAGCGGCGCGTTCGAGTAACGCCTGAACACGCGTCTGGAGATCCTGCGGGCTGAACGGCTTCTTGACGTAGTCGTCCGCGCCGGCTTCGAAGCCGCGCGAAACGTCGGCCTCCTGTGCGCGCGCGGTGAGAAGGATGACAGGTATGTCCTTCGTCGTTGCCTGCTCCCGCATGCTGCGCGTGACCTCGAGCCCGGTCGCCTTCGGCATCATCATGTCGAGCACGGCGAGATCGGGGAGGCGCGACGTCGCAAGGAGCAGCGCCTCTTCGCCGTCGGCGGCAGTGATGACCTCGTAGCCCGCGCGCTTGAGACGGAACGCCACCAGGGCGCGAATGTCTTCTTCGTCGTCTGCGACGAGCACGAGCGGTGTGTCTCTGCGGGTCATGCGGCAACCTCGCTTGGTCGGTTGGTCCGAGTATCGCGCGCGAGCGGAAGCTCGATGCGAAAGATGGTGCCTGTTCCCTCCGAGCTGACGACTCCGATCGTTCCTTCGTGTGCATCGACGATAGCCTTGGCAATGGAGAGACCGAGCCCTGTTCCGGGCACTGCCAGCCGCCTGGCACTCGGAGTCCTGTAGAAGCGGTCGAAGAGATGTTCTTGCTCCTCGGCAGCCATGCCGACGCCGGTATCGGATACCTCGAGGACGGCCTTCGTCCCTGACGTTCTCAGGTGCACGCGGACCAGGCCGCCCGGAGGAGTGAACTTCAGTGCGTTCGAGACGAGGTTGTCGAGGAGCTGGGCGAGGCGGATGCGATCTCCGTCGACCACGGATCTCTTTTCGATCTCCGCGTTCAGACGGATCCCCTTCTCCGCCGCGGCGGGGCGTCCAGATTCGACTGTCTGTTCGACGAGCTTGCCGAGATCCACGCCGGCGAGCACGGCCGCACCAAGCACGAACTTCCAGAAGTGACGCTGCAGATCCATCCGCGTCAGTCGAGCAAACCCAGCCGCATGGCTTTGGCGACGGCCTGCGTGCTCGTCGCTGCGGAAAGCCGCTTACGCACTTTCTGAAGATGCGCGCGCACGGTCTCCGTGCCGATCCCCAGCCTGTGCCCGATCTCGCGCTGTCCGTGCCCTTCGGCGACCAGTTCGAGCACCTCGCGCTCACGTCGGGTGAGAACGAGCTTCGAGCTTGCGGAATCAGGTGTCAGGAGCGGATCGACATACCGCGCCCCACGGTGGGCAGCTTGAAGCGCACGCAACAGATCCTCGATCGGTGCCTGCTTCAACAGAATCGCGCGCGCACCTGCTCCGAGCACCTCTGCCGCAAGCTCGGTCGTTCCATCGCCGGTGTACACGACGATGCGCGTACCGGCAGACGCTGCCACGACGTCCGCGATGAGATCGACGCCGCATCTACCGGGCATGCGGTAGTCGAGGACAGCGACATCGGGCTTCAAGACGCTCACAGCCTCGAGGGCATCTCTGCCGTTGGAGCAAAGCGCCAGGATGTCGTAGCCGTTCTCCTCGAGGAAATCGGAGACGGCAGCAAGGAGCGCCGGATGGGCGTCGGCGACGACGCAACTGATGCGCGTTGAGTCCATGAATGTATTTTCGGCCGTGCAAAACGTGCGGGGCATAGCCGATTCTGCGATGCCGGCCTACAGCGTTTCGGGGATGGGCAGTCACCCTTTCCGGGAGTTAGAGGTGCGCACTATGGATAGCATCGCCTCGCCGTGCCGCCGACGGTGTTCTCTCTGACGAAGGCCGAAGGGGTGAGCTCATGGATCGAATCCGCGTAGTCGTAGCGGACGACGAGCCGGTGGTTCGTGCCGCTCTCGCCGAGCTCGTCGAGGCAGACGGAACCCTCGAGCTCGTCGGGGTTGCGGAGGACGCTCAGCAGGCGATCGATCTCGTCCTTCGAGAACGTCCAGATGTTGCGCTTCTCGACGTCAAGATGCCCGCCGGCGGCGGCCCGCGTGCCGCCCGGGAGATCCGAATCGGCTCGCACCAGACGAGGGTGGTCGCACTTTCTGCCTATGAAGACCGAGCAAGCGTGCTGGAGATGCTGCGGGCCGGCGCAGTCGGTTACCTGGTCAAAGGAACACGTGCCGCCGACATCGTCAAGATGGTCCGCAACGTCACGCGTGGCGATGTCGTTCTCTCCACCGAAGTGATGGGCGACATCCTCGAGGAGCTGACCGGCAGGCTCCAGGTCGAAGGCGAGGAGGAAGAGGTCCTCAAGGCCCAGTCCGCGCGAATCCGTGACGTGCTCGACAACGGCAGGTTGAGCATGGTCTTCCAGCCGATCGTCGATCTCGAGGAAGAAGTTGTCGTCGGGTTCGAGGCCCTTGCTCGCTTTCCGTTCGCGGCGGAGCGTGCGACCGAAACCTGGTTCACCGAGGCGGCGGCGGTCGGACTTAGGCGCGAGCTCGAGCTGGCGGCGATCGAAGCGGCGCTTGCGGTACTACCGGAAGCGCCGCAAGAGCCGTTTCTCTCTGTCAACGCGATGCCCGAGACGCTCGCCTCGACCGGGCTCGCCGAACTGCTCGCAGCCGCTCCGGCGGAGCGTCTGGTGGTCGAGATCACCGAGCACGCTCCGGTGCAGGACTACGACGCCCTGAATTCAGCCATCCGTCGCATGCGCGCCAGCGGGATTCGACTGGCCGTCGACGACGCCGGCTCCGGCTTCGCCAGCCTTCGTCACATCCTTCAGCTCGCTCCCGACATGATCAAGATCGACAACGCGCTCACGCGGAACGTCTACAAGGATCCCGCCCGTAGGGCCCTCGCAGCGGGCTTGATCTCCTTCGCTGCAGAGCTCGGCGCCGCCGTCGTAGCCGAGGGCATCCAGAACCGGCAGGAGCTGGACGCGTTGCGGGAGCTGGGTGTGCGTTATGGACAGGGGTTCTACCTCGGCCGTCCCGGGCCGATCGCCGACGTGATGTCGATCGACCATCTCACCCGTTAGAGGGGCAACCGGACGGCCATTCGAGGATTGCAAGGCGACGAGCTGGAGCCGCTACTCAGAGGTATGAAGACGTTGCTCGAAGAAGTCAAAGTCCCGCTCCAGGATCCCATCGAGACCCTGGTCGTGGGCTGGCGGGCGGAGACGCTCGTGCGAGCGGGCTTCGACCCGGCCGCCGCCGTCGACCTCGCGGCCAGCAAGCACGTCGATCTCCACCGAGCGGTGGAGCTGGTCGACCGCGGCTGTCCTCCGGAGACTGCTCTGCGTATCCTGCTCTGAGTGCACGAGCCAACCGGCAGCGACCCCGTTCGCGCTGTGGTCGCAGACGATCATCCCGCGGTGCTCCGTTCCGTCTGCGATGTGTTGATCGCGGCGGGTGTGGATGTCGTAGGGCGGGCGTCGAACGGTGAGGATGCGGCGGCCAAAATCGAGGCGACCCGCCCGTCAGTCGCAGTCGTCGACGTGAGGATGCCGCGGCTCACCGGAATCGAGATCTCGGCGAGGACCTCACGCACGGCACCCGAGACCGCCGTCATCCTCTATACGGCGTACGGCGACAGGGCGCTTCTGAGCGAGGCGCTCGACGCCGGCGTTCGCGGCTTCGTGCTCAAGGAGGCGCCGCTCCAGGATCTCACCCGCGCGGTCGACATGGTCGCGAGCGGAGCCGTCTACGTCGATCCGGTCCTCGCAGGCGTGCTCGCGAGTGCGGAATCGGAGCGCATTCCGCAACTGACCAAGCGGGAGCGCGAGGTCCTGAGGCTCCTCGCCGACGGGCTGACCAACGAGGAGATCGGCAAACAGCTGTTCCTCTCGCCGGAGACGGTGCGCACGCACGTCCAGAAGGCGATGCGCAGGCTCGAGGCGGATACACGGACTCAGGCCGTCGCACTTGCGCTCCGGCAGTCGCTCATCAGCTGACCCACCATCAGGCCACAGCGGGCTCGATCGAGTTAGCTCTTTCGGGGGGTAGACCGCGAGCGCCGATCCGCCGAATCTGTGCTTGGAGATCTGCGGCAGCGATGACTATGTACGAGACCAGCCAGGCGGCGTCGGCATCCCCGACCGTTCCCCCATTCAGCACCGCTGAGATGCGGAGCTATCCGCTTGGCACGCTCGTGTACCGCTCGGGGCTGATGCCGCTCGAGGACGTCAACAGAGCGCTTGCCGAGGCGGCCGAGAGTGGACGGCGGCTCGGCGAAGTCCTGCTCGACTACGGGTTGCCGGAACGCGACCTGACCCGTCTGCTCGCAGCCCAGCACGGACAGGAGTTCGTCGATCTCACCGAGTTTCCCGTCGATCCCGAGATCGTTCACCTCTTGCCGCGTGTGGTCGCCGAGATGTATTGCGCGCTACCGCTCACGCGCGAGGGCGATTGCACGCTGGTCGCGGTGCCCGATGCCGACAACGCGTCGCATCTGACCAGGCTGCGTGAAGCTCTTCACGGCCCGATCAGGCTCGTGACCGCGGCCCGGTCGGACATCAAAGACGCGATCGCACGCGCACACGAGCCGCAGCCGATGATCACGCAGATGGCGCTGGCCGAGCGAGGGGCACCTCCCATCGTCGAGTCTGAGCCCGAGTCGACGACCATCTATCGCGTCGAAGTGACGCTGGTGAGCGGCGCGACGCTGCTGGTGGCCGAGGCGACCGACTTCGAGTACGCGAAGCAGATGGGCATGCGCGTGATCGACGAGGCCGAGGCCGGGGGGACGGTCGCCATCGGCGACGCGACCATCGACGGCCGTCAGGTCGTGTCGGTCGACGTCCTGGGCCGCAACGGCGCATGAACTTCCCGGTTGCCGCTGTGCGCGAGTTCATCTCCGCCGTGCGCAAGGACGGGAGGCCGGTCGTGCGCCTGACGTGTGCCGACTACGGGACCGAGTGGGTCGTGGCTGCGGACGTCTATCCGGTCGACGGGCTCGCAGTCCAGCCGAAGAGCGCAGGCCCCTACGTGTTCGACACTGCGCAAGAAGCGCGTCGCTTCATCGAGAGCTCGCTCGCGGCGCTGCAGCTGCTCGGCTGCGAAGTCGCGTAGTCCTACCGCCTCGACTTCTGCCGCGTGACTGACGCCATCTGCTTCCAGCGCTTCTTCCGCGCGATGCGCAAGCGCGCGTCGGTGCGTGCGGCAATCGCCTCGAGCTCCCGCTGCAGCTTCCGCCAAGAACGCAACCGGTCGAGCTCCAGCGTCCCGCCGTCAACCGCGGCCTGAACCGCGCAGCCCGGCTCGCGCATGTGCGCGCAGTCCCGGAACTTGCACTCCAGCGCAAGCGCCTCGATGTCCTCGAATGCGGCGCTGAGATCGCCTTCCCAGAACTGAAGCTCGCGCAGGCCGGGAGTGTCGATGACGAGACCGCCGCCGGGCAGACGGACGAGCTCGCGGTGCGTGGTGGTGTGCCTTCCGGTCCCGTCCGCGGCGACCTCACGCGTAGCCATCACCTCGGCTCCCGCCAGGCGGTTCAGGAGCGTGGACTTTCCGACGCCCGACGATCCGAGCAGGACCACGGTCCGCCCGGGCTCCAGGTAGACATCGAGCGCGTGGATCCCGTCGCCCGTGACGTTGGATAGAGGATGCACAGGCACGCCGATCGCGACGGTCTCGACTTCGAGGACCGCGGCGGCGACGTCCTGGGAGAGATCGGCTTTCGTCAGCACGACGATCGGCTGGGCGCCGCTCTCCCAGGCGGTGGCGATGTACCGCTCGAGTCTGCGCAGGCTGAAGTCGTCGTCGAGGCCGGCGAGCAGGAAGGCGGCATCGACGTTCGCCGCCAGGACCTGTTCGGTCGAATCCTGGCCGGCGGTCTTGCGGATGAACGCGCTTCGCCGCGGGAGGATTGCGGCGATCGTCGCGGGCGGTGTCACGCCGACCCAGTCCCCCACGGCGGGCAGCTGCCCGCCCACATCGTGTTCGTAGAAGAGGCGCCCGGCCGCTCGCGCGCGCAGTTCGCCTTCCTCGGCGAAGAGCACGAACTCGCCGCGATGTTGCGCCGCGACCCGGGCCGGAAACAGATTGTCATCTTGCAGTTGCTCGAACGCGGACGCCCGTTCGGCGTCCCACCCGAGCGCATCCAGAGCAAGCAAAGCGAGTCTCCTTTGTGAGTGAGTGAACGACACAGATCCGCATTAGACGGACGCACGGGCAAAGCCCATACGTCCTTCCAAGCGGCATCACGAGTGATGCCGCAGGGCGGATCAGCTCACGGACTCGCGCTAGTTGTGTGGTCTGAGTGGTGCCGGCTAGACGACGAGCCGCGTGGCTCTTCGGAAGGAGGCAAGCGCAATCGTCATTTGTTCGACCTCCTTATCGCCGGGAACGCACTGACGGTAGCACGCGGTTACGGACAGCACCAGCCTGCGAGCGTCGCATAGTGCTCCGGACCCGAGTCGAACATGTTGCCGATGTTGGGGACATCGATGCGCTCGTCGCCTCAAGAGCCCGCCATCGCGCACCGACTCGGACGAGCCCGAAGTCGCTTCAGGTCCATGCGGGAACTACGCGATCGGGAGGCGTGCAGGCCCCGGTGGGCGCAGAACGGCGAACTGATCCGTGATCTCGAGCTCGGGCGTCCGAAAACGGAAGAGCGAGCCGGGCCTGCCGCCCGTAGGCCCGGACGCACGCTGCCGGCCGGTGGCCTCGAGCACTTCGCGGCGCAGGAGCACGCGCTGGAGGTTCGTCGCGGAGACGTCGTGTCCGAGGGCTGCTGCGTAGAGATCGCGCAGCTCCGAGATCGTGAACTCGTCGGGTGCGAGCGCGAAGCCGAGGTTCGTGTACGAGAGCTTGGCGCGTAGGCGTTCGCGTCCGGCCAGCACGATCGATCCGTGGTCGAACGCGAGCGGCGGAAGCTGCTCGACCGGATGCCAGTCGGTGTCCCCGGGTAGCTCGGGATCGACGTCGTTCGGCACGAGCCCGAGGTACGCGGTTGCGAGCTGCCATTCGTGGGGCGAGCGCTTCGGATCGCTCAGCGTCTCGAGCTGCTCGAGATGCGACAGCTCACGAACGTCGACTTTCTCGGCAAGGTGGCGTCGAATGGACTCCTCGAGCGTGTCGGGCTGGGAGAGATAGCCACCCGGAAGCGACCAGCGTCCTTTGAACGGTTCGCGCGCGCGCTGCCAGAGGAGCGCTTGCAGCACGCCGTCTCGCACCTGCAGGACCACCGCGAGCGCCACGTGGGCGGGGGTGGGGTGGCCGGTGATACGCTCTTTCACAGTTTTCGCCCCATAGTCGTAAACCTTACCCGAAAGGCCAGAGATGAACAGAACGCTCGCGCTCGTCGGCGTCCTCGTGCTCCTCGTCGCTGCCGGCTGTGGCGGAAAAAAGTCGGCCAACACCACAACCAGCGGAGGCACGGGAAAGAAGCTCAAGGTGGGCCTCGTCACCGACGTCAGCGGTCTCAACGATCGCGGCTTCAACCATCTTTCGTACGTCGGGCTCCTACGGGCGCAGCGCGAGCTCGGCCTTCAGCAGCGCGTCTACCAGGCGAAGTCGACGCAGGAGTACATCCCGAACCTCTCGACGTTCGCTCGCCAGAACTATGACCTGACCATCGGAGTCGGCTTCACCGAGGCGGATGCGATCGACACGGTGGCGACGAACTTCCCGAACTCGAAGTTCGCAATCGTCGATGTCGATCAGACCCAGGAGAAGCACAAGCCTGCGAATCTCCTCGGCCTCCTCTTCACGGAGCAGGAAACCGGTTATCTGGTCGGGTACCTCGCCGGGCTCGAGGAGAAGCGGCTTCCGGGCAAGGACGTCATCGCCTCGGTCGGCGGTCAGAAGCAGCCGCCGGTGGATCGCTTCATCGCGGGCTACCAGGCGGGCGCCAGGGCTGCGGATCCCGGGATCACCACGCTCAACGCCTACTCGGACGACTTCAACGATCAGGCGAAGTGCAAGCAGATCGCGCTGAACCAGATCGACCAGGGCGCGAGCGTCGTGTTCCAGGTCGCCGGCGGCTGTGGTCTCGGCGCGCTCGACGCGGCGAAGGAGAAGGGCGTCTGGGGCATCGGCGTCGACGCCGACCAGTCCTTCCTCGGGCCACACATCCTGACGAGTGCGGTGAAGCGGGTGGACACGGCCGTGTTCGACGCGATCAAGCTCGTCGCAGACGGAAAGTTCAAGGGCGGGAACATCGTTTTCGGCTTGAAGGACAACGGCGTCGGCATCGGCAAGATCAGCCCGAAGGTGCCGAAGTCGGAAGTCAAGAAGGTCATGCAGATCCGCGCCGACATCATCGCCGGCAAGATCAAGAACATCCCTACAACGCTTAAGTAAGCGTTCGGAGGCGTGTCGACCCTAGAGGCGTAGTTTGGACGGAGGCACGGGCAAAGCCCGTGCCTCCTCTATGCGGCATCGCAAGCGACGCCTTGGCTACGACGCTGAAGTAAGCGTTCGGAGGCGTGTCGACGCTAGAGGCGTGGCTTGGACTACGACCTCGAAGTAACTAGGGGAAGAGAGCCTGCTGCGGGCGGAGGTCGAGCGGACCTCCGTTGTAGCACTGCGGTGACCGGTACTCCGTCGGCTCGTTCGGATAGCCGCGCTTGTACAGCCAGGCCTGGAGGTCCTGCGCCTGCTGCGTCGGCACACCGAGCCGCTCGGCCACGAACGCCGTGTTCTGCAGCGCGTAGCACTCGGTCACGCCCTCGTCCTGGAACCCGCGCAGGTGGAACGCCTCGTGGGCCAGCGTGTGCGCGGCCCAGCCGGCGTTGAACTCCCTGAACCCGCAATCGCCCCGCTCGATGCATGTGAAGTCGACACCAGCGAGGTGGCGCAGCGCTTTGCAGGTCTGCGGCGAGAGATCCGTGTGGTTCGCCGGATGCCCCGCATTGTCGAACTGCACGCGTCCTGCTTCTGCCCGCGTATCGACGAGGCTCGCGAGAAAGCTCGGGCAACGAACGCCGACATTCCTGCCGGCGAGGTCGCTCGCGATCGCGCCGAGCTGGTCCTGCTCGCGCACCCGATCCTCGTGGCGGGCGAAGCCAAGCGCCGCGACGGCGCCGACAACGACCAGGAGTACAGCAATCGCCCGCATCGGTAAAGGATCGGCACACTGCCGGACGGCCTTGAAACGGAGGCGTGGGCCAAGCCCACGCCTCCTCTGATGGGGCATCGCAAGCGACGCCTCAGAGAAAGCGCTAGCCGCCTGCGACGGCGCCGACGATCCTGACTTCCGACTCGCCGGTCAGCGGCTCGTCGAGCAGTTGGCCACCCCGGGCGTCGACGCCGTCGACGTACACGTTGACGAGCCGTCTCAGCTGGCCGGCCTCGTCGAAGAGAAGATCGGTCAGAGGAAGCTGGCGCAGGGCCTCGCCGACGGTCGCTGCCTCGAGCTCGAACCGCTTCTGCCCACCCGCCTCGGCCGCGAGCGTCCCGGGCAGAAGGACGACCGCCACCTCAGACGGCCGCTGCTTCGACGGAAAGAATCGGCGGCAGGTCGCGCACCGCCTCGGTCCAGCTCCCGCCTCCCTGGGGAGCGGTCCAAACGGAACCGCTCTGCGTGCCGAAGTACACAGCACCCTCGTCGTAAGCGAAGCCCTCTCGCAGCACTGCGGCCCACGCGCGATCGGGGAGCCCATCTGCGGTGAGCTGCCAAGATGCGCCGCCGTCGCCGGTCCGGTACACGCCGAGGCGGCCGTCGGGTGTGAAGTGCTGCTCTCCCGACACCTCCGGGATCACGTAGGCGACGTCGGGGTCCGCTGCGTCCAGCGCGAGCGCGAACCCGAAATCCGACGGCAGTCCGTTCCCGTCCAGGCGCTCCCAGTTGTCGCCGCGATCGTCCGAGCGGTAGACGCCGCAGTGGTTCTGCTGCCACAACCGGTCGGGCCGTGCAGGATGTGAGAGCAGCTTGTGCACGCACTGGCCGACCTCCGGATATTTCTCGGGATGGAAGTCGGCAGCCACCTCCTTGTTGATCGGCGTCCAGCTTTCGCCGCCGTCGTCGCTCCTGAACGCGCCTGCCGCAGAGATCGCGACGTACATCGTTCCGTCGACGAGCTGAATCGAGTGGCAGCACATCCCGCCCGCTCCCGGTTGCCATCTTTCACGCGTCTGATGATTGAGAAGCCCGCGGTTCACCTCCCAGGTCATGCCGCCGTCGTCCGAGCGGAAGAGCACGCCGGGGTCACCGCCGAGCCACAGCTCCGAGCCGGAGCCCGGCTCGATGTGCCAGGTTGCGTTGAGCTTGAGCTCGGAGTCCTCGGGGAGGCCGAGCTCCTCGCTGCGCTCCCAGTTCTTGCCGAGGTCGCTCGAGCGGTGAACCGAGGCGCCGTAGAAGGGATTGTTCGTTGCGGCATACAGCACGCCGTCACGTGGATCCACGATCGCGTGGTAGACAGACCACCCGGCAAGAAGCGGTCCTTCGACTTCCCAGCCGCCGTTGCCGGGGCGGAGCAGGAAGAGGCCTTTGCGGGTACCGACGGGTAGGAGGACGGCCATCGGGGAAGACGCTAACGGCTGGCGTCGTTGGAGGTCAAAACAACCGGAGGTGAGCATGGCGAAGCTGGAGGGGAAGGCCCGCGAGTTCCTGGACGAGAGCCCCTACGTTGGAGTCGCGACCACGCTGCGGGAGGACGGGTCGCCGCACTCCACGATCGTCTGGGTCGACGTGGAGGGCGACAAGGTCTCCTTCAATACGGCGCGGGGCCGGCTCAAGCCGAAGAATCTGGAGCGCGACCCGCGGGCCTCGCTGCTGATGGTCGATCCGAACGACTCCTACAAATGGGTGGCGGTGAGCGGCCCCGCCGAGCTGACCGAAGAGGGCGCCGACGCGCAGATCGCCAAGCTCGCGAAGAAGTACCTCGGCAAGGACGAGTATCCATGGCGAAACCCGGCGGAGACCCGCGTCAAGGTCCTGATCGAGCCCGAAAAGGTCGACGCCAGCGGTTTCGACGAATAGGGGGTCCCTAAGATCGTCGCAATGAGCGTCGATCAGTCCGGCCAGCTTGCGATCGCCAGAGAGCGGCTTCGCGCCGAGCGGACCGTTCCGGGTCTCCTCGGCGCAACCGCGCGCGCCTATGTCGAGCTCCTCGACGCACCCGCGTGCACGATCTCCCGCGTGATCGGCGATCTGCTCGTCGACCTGATGCAGCATCAGAAGAGTGGCAAGCCGGACCGGCTCGGGCACGGTTATCTGATCTCGGACTATCCGCTGACGCGCGCCGTGATCGAAGGGCGAAGGCCGCAGACGGTGTCGCAGAACGATCCCGAGCCAGACGAGAACGAACTGAAGCTGCTGCGAGAGCTCGGTTACGACGCGTTGCTCATGGTCGCGATCGAAGGCGGAGACGGCGCCTGGGGGCTCGTCGAGGTCTACGGCGAGAAAGGACGCAGCTTCAAGGAGGAAGAAGTCGAGCTGGCGCAGGAGATTGCCGGCGAAGTGGGCGAGATCCTCAAGCTGCTCGAGCGGCCGAAGTAGCCTCGCCGTGCGCGTGACGATCTGCGACGTGGGGCCACGCGACGGCCTCCAGAACGAGCCCGAGACGCTCGCCCCCGCGGTTCGCGCCGAGTTCGTCGACCGGCTTGCCGCTGCAGGGCTCCCGAGCATCGAGGCCGCGAGCTTCGTTCGCGCAGACGCAGTGCCGCAGATGGCCGGGGCCGAAGAGGTGGTCGCCGCGATCCGCCGCCGGGAGGGCACCGAGTACTCGGGTCTGGCGCTGAACGAGAAGGGTTACGACCGCTTGGCCGCCGCAGGTCTCGACCGGGCCAACTTCACGCTTGCGGCCACCGACAGCTTCAGCCGGAGGAATGCGAACCAATCCGTGGAGGAAGCGGCCGGCGCCGCAGCGGCGGTGATCGCCCGCGCGGCGCTGCCGGTGACACTCACGATCAGCGTCGCCTTCGGCTGCCCGTTCGAAGGTCGCGTCGATCCCGGCGTCGTGGCTGACCTGGCTGCGCGGTTCCCTTCAGCCGAGGTCGTGCTCGCGGACACGATCGGCGTCGCGACGCCACGGCAGGTTCGCGCGCTCGTCGAGCGGACTCACGCCCCCGGAGTGCACCTGCACAACACGCGCAATACCGGCTACGCGAACGCGGTCGCCGCCCTCGAGGGCGGCGCCACGCTGCTCGACGCGTCGTGCGGCGGCCTCGGCGGCTGTCCATATGCACCGCGGGCGACCGGGAACATCGCGACAGAGGATCTCCTGTACCTGCTGGCAGGAGAGGGGATCGAGACCGGTGTGAATCTCGATGCGCTCATCGAGACCTCGATCTGGCTGGAGGGCTTACTCGGGCGCCGGCTCGAAGGCCAGGTCTATCGCGCCGGCGCGTGGACAGGCGACTAGTGCCCCTACCAGCAATACATGTCGGCTTCTGGCCCGCGATCACGCGGCGCCAGAGCCCACCCT
>DAITAW010000096.1:0-9218 GCA_036824055.1 Gaiellaceae bacterium
ACGCCTACGTATCGGCGGGGATCCTGACGCAGGCGCAGGCCGATACGTTGCTGGACGGGCCGCTTGGAATTAAGGCAATCATGACGGCGATACCGTGTTGAAATAGCTACCTAAAGCGACAGGCTGGAGGGCCCGCTACGGCGGGCCCTCCTTCTCGTATGCCGTAGATGCTCGGTCGCGGCCCAGGCGTGAGGACGCTCGCCCAGGCGAGCACGCGGCTTGCGTGAATCGGGCGGGGCAGGCGACTGAGTGGCTGGCCGCCTTCCCCAGGTAGGCGCTCCGTTAGGGCGTTCCTCCGGCGGGCATTCCGACCGCGCGATTTTCGCGAGCGTCGGCTCGCAGGATTGGAGACTCCGGCCGGAACCCCTTGAAAGTGCAGTAGACACCAAGGAACAGCTCCCAGATGAACTCCGGGATCGTCGCAATGGATTGCGCCGAGCGCAGCCCGCTACTCGGGTTATTCCCACTGAACAGGATGGCCGTCCCGGTGATGATGATCAGCGGGCCACCGATCAGGCCGTCGCGGCACCAGCTCGGAGCGATACATCAGGTAGCCGAGGATCAGGCCGTTCCCCCAGCCGACAACCCAGCCCGGCCCGAGGAGGAACGTCCAGTCCTTGATCGCGGCGAGGGTGTAGGCGACGGTGCCTTCAGCCGCGCCTGCAACCTGCTGGTGCAGCGTGATGATCCCGAGCATGGCGACGATGCCGACGAGGATGAAGGTGCACTCGACGATGCGCGCGGTCACGTAGCCGAGCGACAGCTCCTCGTTCTGCCGTCTCAGGATCGGGAAGATCACGACCGCGGTGCCGACGTTGGAGATGATCAGGAACAACTCCAGCAAGGCGGCGAACAAGACCTGCTTGTCGTGCCCGGCACCCGCGGTGTAGCTCACCGGGTGGCGGAGCACCGTCTCATATAGAGCCAGCGCCGGGATCGACGTGGCGAACGTGATCAGGTAGAGAACGCCGAAGATGCGCGCCCTCTTCTGGTCTAGAGACACCCTTGACCACCTTCCGCAGTGATGGGGCGTTGGCCCCATCGAGGTTTCACGACAAGCACCTAGCCTCAGGCGTCATTCCGAAACACTGGCCCAGGCGAGCGTGATCAGACGTCGGCTCGCGACTAGCCGCGTGGAGCGTCAGGGATGCAGAGGCGTGCGAGCGACGCTGCGGCTTAGAGCGGGCTGCGCTACCTCGGCCAACTCTCGGGCCGTAGGCTCATCGCGCACTGCGACGTGCGCCCGCTCAGCCTCAATCTCGGCACGAATCACCAACTCGTGCTCGAAGCAGTAGGTGCTGAGCGTGAAGGTCTCGCAGTCGGGGAAGGCGCACCCGTGCAACATCGGCATGACCTCAGTCTATAACACTTTCCGAACATAAAGAAACGCCGGCCTGGCCCGACTCGACTCCGAGGTCAGCACCGCGGCCTGAACCCCAGGCACCAGCGCCACGCACCCGGACAGCGCTGCGCTGCTGTTTCCGAGTCGCGGAAACAACGGCGGCCGGCTACCGCGCTGCGGGCGGAGCCTGGATCGAAGAGCACACGCCGCAGTAGCCGAACGGCTGCTTGGGGATCGGCTCCCGCAAGGCCTCCGAAAACTTCGCGTCCAACGGCGACTAGACGCCTCGGTACCCGGGAAGGAATCGGCGGGCTGACTGGGTTATGCCCTAGTTCCGCTAACTCCTGCACCTACCTCAGTGAGGCGAGCCTGCGGTCGTCGACATCGAGCTCAAGCTCGTATCGCTCGGCAATCGAGGCCACGGCGGCGAGTTGCTCCGGCGTCCGCTCGACGAGTGAAAGCATGATCGTGAACTCCAGGTGCTCGGGGTCCAGCCGGCGCGCGTGGATCGATCCCTCAAGATCAGCGCTGAGGATCTGGTCGTATACCTCGAACGCCCGGGCCAGCTTCACCCGCGCCGCCCCTAGTGTCCGGCCGCAGAAAGACAGAGCCCCCGGGTTTTACCCCGAGGGCTCAAAAGTTAGACGTGTCAGGAGGCGGCCCAGGCGGCGAGCAGTAGTCCAGCTACGCGGCCTCGACTACAGGAATCTGCGCTATGCGGACGCTGGCTGGTAGCGGTGGAGTACAACGCCGCTGTCGAACTTGCGCGCCTCGATCAGGTCGAGCTGCAGTGCGTCGGGCAGGTCGCGGAAGATCGGCAGGCCGCCGTATGCCACTGGCTTGATCACGAGGACGTATTCGTCGATAGGTCCGGCCCTCGAAAGCGATTGCGTGAACTCGGCGCCGCCCCAAGCGATGGTCTCTCCGCCCGGTTGGTCGCGCAGCGTGGCGATCTCGTCGGCGAGTTCGCCGCGCGCGATCGAGGTTCCCGCCCAGGTCGCTTTATCGAGCGTCTTCGAGAACACGACCTTGGGAATCTCGTTCATCGGGCCGGCGTAGTCGTCCGTGGAGGTGGGCCAGGCCGCGGCCATCTGCTCGTAGGTCACACGCCCCATGATGCGCGTCCCAGCACGCCGAATCCGGTCGAGCTTCCACCGTTTCAAGAGCATGATCGCCACCGTCCCGGCGATCCGCTGCAGAGGCTCCGCGCCGTAGGCGTCGAGATCGGAATTGGGATTGGCGCCGGCTATGCCTAACGCTGCGTGGAGGTGTCTTGAGGGCCGCCGTGGCTCATACCGCTGCGCCTCAAGCGTCGTACCTGCCCTGCCGACGCACTTAAGCGGAGGCTGGGACGCCGGCGGTCCGCCGCCGCAAGCGGCAACGCAGACGGCCAGAGACAGCCTCCTCTCGGAACGGCCCGCGACCCTACTCGCGGGCCGTTCCATTTCGCACGTTTGGCGAGCGTCTGCCCAGGCGAGCGGGAAGCGGTCGACGTGTTGCGACGACTGCTTAGGCGGGTGCGGCACGCGGTCGTAGGCTGTGCGTTCTGGTAGTAGCCGCCGCCGCTGCCGCCGGACCTGTTCGAGGACGAGGTGACCGGATTGTCCTGAGCGTTGGCTTGGCCGGGGGCGTGAGTCTCCGAGTACTCGTACATCAGCCAGTCGTTGTAGGTGGGATTGATCCAGGGCTCCGGACTAGGGCGACCACGAACCGAAGCGGCCACACGATCGAGCTTGAAACTGCTGAGCTGGGCCTCCCCAACGCGTCAAGGGAAACATCCCTCCTGCCGATAGTCCCTTTGGGAATGTTGTCGGTGGGAGAGGCGGAGGCATGAGCCGGACGGAGCAGGTGATTGCGGCGATCCTCCTCGCGATCGCTGTCGCCGGCGGCGCGCTGCTCCCCCGCCTTCTCTCGGCGCCTGCGCGCCCCTTCGGCATCGCGCTTGGGCCGGGTCCCGGCCGAAGCGTCATCCACGCGCAGGCGATCCCGAAGGCGCCGGGCCGGGCGGCCGTCCCGCACCCAACGCAACCCCAGGCGCAAGTGACTGCAGGTCCCGTCGCGCCGGTGGTACCCGTCGCGGCGCAGCCGACGACGAAGCCGAGCGCCGTTCCGGCGCCGAACCCCCCACATCATCGGCCGCCGCCCCCTCCTCCCCCACCGCCGCCGCCAAATCTGCCTCCTCCTCCACCCCCACCGCCGCCGCCAAATCCGCCTCCGCCTCCACCTCCTCCTCCACCTCCGCCGCCTCCGCCTCCGCCGCCTCCGCCGACCAGCACGCGGCCGGGCCACGGCTATGGCGACAAGAACCACGTCCACACAGGCCCTCCCGGACACGGCTGACACTGCCGCCGCCCGGGAACGCCGTGGAGGTGCTTCGGCGAGTAAGGCCGACGCATGTGCCGAGCATCGACTGACCGCCTGGGCGTTGAGCCCCTTGGGAGCTGGTCTTGTCGCCGAAATCGCCGATTTGCGGGGGCTTTCGGCAGATTCGGCTTACCTACTGAGGATGGGCGCTACGTCTTCACGACGGATACCGACGGACTTCGCTACCGCAAGTTCGGCCGGTGGCTCTTCGTGTCCGGAGATGACGACGAAGCGATAACGCTCGCGCACGATCGTCGCGTATCGGGCGGGCGGAATCTCGATCGTCTCGACGCAGGACGCGCGGCCGCATTCGCAATGGAAGCGCAGCTGACGAGACTGCGTGCCGCTCGGCACCCTCCTGGATCCGCTCGTTCACACGGCGGAAGACCTCCTCGTTGCGCTCAGCTCGTTTAGCGGCGCGACCGGCCCGCCAGTCGGCTCCGCGCCTTCTGCAGAAGCGTCACACCCTCGTCTCGGTCAGCTTTGCGCCGAACGACCTCTCGCCGCTCACCCCCAGAGCGGCGCTCGGTCCGAACATCAGATCCAACCTTGCGTCGATCGATCCCGCTGCGCCGATCGGGAAGCAACCGCCGCTCATTGGCCTCTCGCTTGCTCGCTCCAGCGAGTCCGGGTCGGGCGCAAAGTTGGGCTCAGCGTCCAACACGCATCTCGCGGAGCCAGCCAGCCCTCGATACCGCAACGACTGTCAAGCCTGCTACCCGTCCCAACCTCGGAACAGCACCGAGCAGCAAATGCGGACAACTACTCGACCAGAACGGCCCAGCCAGAGGACGCCTAGCACCCACGAGAACTGCGGCGAGGCAGGCTGACAGCGGCGGCTTCTACAGGGGATCGCGTCGAGATGCGCTCGGAGAGCGTCTTTCGACCTTTCTCAGTGAGCTGGTAGCGGCCGTGTTCTTCGTCGACTACCCCTGCAGCGAGGAGCCGACCGAGGGGCTTTCGCAGGCGGTTCTTCAGTTGTCGGCCCAAGTTTGTCCGTGGCAAGCCCACCACCTCCGCTAGCTCATGGGGGCGGCTGCCGGGAGAGCGGCGGAGCGCAAGCATGATCGCTTGTTCAAGCAACGATTCATCCATCGCCGCGGAACGCTACGGCTGCCGTGTGAGCGGCTCATGAACCCAGGCGGCAGCTACGCCCAGCCCAATGCCGACGGCGGTGAGGCCTGCTGCGTCTGTAGCTGTGGCGAAGGTCGGCGGATCAACCTAGGAGATAAGCGCCTGCAACTCCGATGATGGCTAGCGCGGACACGACGACTCAGCGAGCGCCAGGGCGAGAAGCCCCGTGCCAGCGCCGACGTCGACTACCCGGTCGCCGGGTCGCGGCTCGGCAAGCTCGACGATGCGGTCGCGGATCGCGAGGAAGGCGCTGCCCACGGCGACCTCCCCCACGCTTCGACGCGCTCGTCCCAGCGATACGGATCGCCGGTCACGTCCCGAAGTCTTCCCAGAACGCGCGAGTGAGGGATGAGCCGAACACGCGAGGCCCGGGCGAAGACCTACTCCGCAGCGAAGCTCCTCGCGAGGGATCCCTTCCCTCTCCGGAGCCAGTAAAACCGTGCCAATCGGGAGTTCTTTCGGTGCTCACGCGTCACCAACTGCACAACCACACGGGCCCGCCTTCTGGCTGCCGAGTGCATGCGCGCCGGCCCTCCAGCCGTAGCGAAGGCGATGGACACCGCGCTCCGTCAGGTGCGTTGGTACAGCAACTCCCAGATCGTCGGCCCGCCGACAGGGCACGCAGCAGGGTGCAATACACGCCACCCGGTTCTCGAGGAGGCAGGCTGGAATGCTCGTCGACTTTTCAACCGCCCGTGTAGAGTCGCCCGACCTGCGGACGATCCGCTGTGGTCAGCGTCAACTGGTACATGTGGCTGCTACCGCCGAGCACGCCGGCGCCGACGTAGTCGTTGAAGTCGCGCGTGAGCGAGCGGATCTCGAGTCCGGCATCGACGATGGCACGCTGAAGCGCTGATTGCACACCCGGTCTCCGCGAGCCGAACGACAAGAAGATCTGAGCGCCGGGGCCGGCGAGGTTTTCGACCGCCCGCTCAAGGAACAGGTTCGCCCCGGCCGTCGTGTATGGCGGATCGGTCACCACTGTGTCGAAGCGTCCAGCACGCGGTTCGCGCACGTCCCACTGCACACACTCGAAGGGGAATGGGGCGTCCTCGAGCTCGGCGGCGATGAACTCGAGCAGACGCTGGTCGACGTCGGCGACCACCAGCTCTCGGATCGTGCCACCGAACTGACGGATGAATCGGAGCAGCGTGATCGAAATCAGGTCGTCGTCGCCGAGGAGCAGGATGCGACGGCCGTTGATCGCGTCGGCGGCGTGCATCGCGAGAACTCGCCGCAGCTTCGTCTTCGGCGTGCAGTGGCACTGATCGAGCGCGACCAGCGGCGGCGGTGCGGCATCGCTCACGGCGGCAAGGCAGCGACGCAGGCGCGCGACCTCCGACGAGAGGGCGATGCCGCGGCCGCCGCAGGTCGGGCATGAGGTGTCGACGGTCGTGGTCGCCGACGCGAGTCGGCGGCGTCCCCCGACCGTGAACTGAACAGGGCGCTCTTCGGAGACGAATCCGCGTTGACGAAGCTCGCCACAAACCGCCGCGACGATCGGAACCGGCAGATCAGCCGCTCGTCCAAGCACGCGTACCGAAACCGGCTCCAGCCGTGCCAGCGCTGCGACAACCGCTTCGACGCCGCGCGTGCCCTCGGCCAGCCCGACCGCCCGCTCGACATCATCGATGACAGCGTCAAGCAACGGCACGCGGGACGCAGCTGACGGCGGCTCGCTCGACATCGAGTCGCGATCGGATCTCCGCAATCACTTCGCTGCCACGAACCTCGCCGTACGAGAGCAGGTCGACGTTCGCGAGCGCGAGCTCCGGCCAGGTGTGGAGGCTCAGGTGGGATTGGGCGAGCACGAGCACTCCGGTGACGGCGCCGCTCGGGAAGACGCAGAACTTCTCGCCCAGCACTGTGGCGCCACCAGCCCGCGCTCCGGCATGCAGTGCTGCCCTGAGCTTCGGTTCGTCGGTGAGGATCGCCAGGTCGGAGACCCATGCATCCATCGTGTACAGGCGCATCGTCCGCGCCTGATCGAGCAATCCGTGCAATTCGCTCTCCTCCCGCGGTTGGCGTGAAGACGCCGCCGCGAGCGGAGCGAAATCGGGTTACGCGAGGGTGCGTCCCGTGGGCCTGCTCAGGCGACGTCGAGGGGCAGTACGAAACGAACAGTCATCAAGTCACCCCTCCTCTCCAGCGTCGCCAGCCACCGACGGTAGCCGCGCGGATCGCTCGCGTCAACCCGCGGGTATGGCGGCCTCCATGGAGAAGCGGTCGCACGCGGCGCCCACCGATCGAAATCGCATCTACTGCCAAGAACGGCACTTGACGCTCTCGCTCGAGCATTGGCAGTGGCCGAGCCACGGTCAGCTCCGTCGTCCACCACTACTCGACGCGATACTACGAGCGCATGCGTCTAGACGAAGACAGGCTCGACGCACTGCGGCGTTGGGGCCACGCGCTGCAAGGAGCGGATAGCGAGGAATTTGCCGCAGCTGGTCGCGGGATTCTGATGCTCATCGAGGAAATCGAGCTCTTGCGCTTTGAGCTTCTGCGCACGCGCGAGCAACTGAGCCGCGCAAACGCGCTGTCGAGCGACGAGGCTGCCGAGGAGATGGAGGAGCCCGTTGCGTCGACGCTTCACGAGCGTTTGCAGCGGGTGCTTGGGGGGGATTCCGATTCTTCTCCGGAGTCCCGATCGGATCCTGTGGAAGGGGCGGTGTCGGGCATGGAAGGCGAAAGAGCGACGATTTCGCCGCAGTCTTGGATCGAATCGCTGCGGCGACAGAAGTAGTGCACACCTAAACCGGGTCGCGCGCACTGAAGGCCGCGGCCGTCTCGCCGCTGCGTGATCGCCGGCCTTCCCACGTCCCCATCCTCTCGACGGGCTAGGAGGCCTCGGGGGCTGGGGTAGCGTGCCGCTATGGAGTACGTGAACCTCGGCCGGACCGGAATGCGCGTCTCGCGGATCTGTCTCGGGATGATGAGCTACGGCCGCAGCGACGAGCGGCCCTGGGCGCTCGACGAACAGGCCGCAGAGCCGATTGCCCGCCGGGCGGTCGAGAGCGGCGTCATCTTCTTCGATACGGCAGACGTCTACAACGGCGGCGAGAGCGAGGTGGTCACCGGCCACCTGCTGAAGCGGCTGTTCGGGACGCGAGAGGAGTACGTGATCGCGACCAAGGTGCACGGCAGAACGATGCCCGGGGTGAACGGTGCCGGCCTCTCGCGCAAGCACGTCCTCGCCTCGATCGACGCCTCGCTGCAGCGCCTCGACCTCGACTACGTTGACCTGTACCAGATCCACCGCTGGGATCCGCGCACCCCGATCGAGGAGACAATGGAGGCGCTGCACGACGTCGTCCGCGCCGGCAAGGCGAGGTACATCGGCGCGAGCAGCATGTACGCCTGGCAGTTCGCGAAGGCCCAGGCCGCCGGGCGCACGCACTTCGTGTCTATGCAAAACCACTACAACCTCGTCTACCGCGAGGAAGAGCGGGAGATGATCCCGCAGTGCATCGACCAGGGAGTCGCCGTGCTGCCCTGGAGTCCGCTCGCACGAGGTCTGCTAGCCGGCACCCGCACGCGTGAAGGCGAGCGCCTGACTGCGCGTGCCCGCACCGACGCGTTCGGCGACAGTCTTTACACGCCGGAGCTCGACTTCGCCGTTGTCGACCGCGTTGCCGAGGTCGCCGCTGCACGAGGGGTGCCGGCGGCGCAGGTCGCACTCGCCTGGCTCCTGCACAAGCCGGGCGTGACCGCGCCGATCGCCGGCGCCACGAAGCTCGAGCACCTTGACGACGCCGTCGCCGCCGCGCAGCTCGCGCTCGACGCGGACGAGGTCGCGCGGCTCGAGGAGCCGTACGTTCCTCACTCCATCGCCGGGCACTCATAACGGCACTCTCTACCGAGCCGAATACTTGAGCGCGCAACGGCCGTTGCCGACCGTTGTCAGACACTGCTACTCGGCAGGGGCTGCCGAGCGGAGCGGCGGGAACTCGGCGAGCAGGTCGGCCGCCTCCACCTGGTAGAGATCCTCCGGTTCCCGCAGGCCCTGAAACCGCCAGACACCGAGGCTCCTGAGGCTGACCCCGTCCGCGAGAGACCCGAGCACCGCCGAGCGCACGGCGGACGACACGACGATCTGACCGCCATGTGCCGCCGCGCAGATACGCGCGGCGGTATGAACCGAGAGGCCGATGTAACCGGTATTGGTAAGGGTTGGACGCCCGCGATGAACACCGATCCGCACCCGCACGTCGACCTCGTCGGGCCATGCACTCGCGCGCATCGCCCGCTGGATCGCCACCGCGGCCTCAAGCGCCGCCGGGGCTCGCTCGAAGACGGCGAAGAGCTCATCCGCGCGGGCGTCCACCTCGCGACCACCGGCATGCCGCACCGCAGCGCGCATCAGACGGCGGACATC
>DAITAW010000207.1:0-2041 GCA_036824055.1 Gaiellaceae bacterium
TTGATGTGGATTGGGGTGCTTGCGGGGGCGGCTCAGACAGAACAGCTCGTCCGGGCCGGGCAGCATTTCTGAAAGAGCTGTGCATAGCGGGGGCTGCGTCTTGGCCCGACCCGGGCGAGATGCGCCGTGTCTGAGACGTCATCCGCGGGTGCGTGAAATCCACATCAAGCCTCTATGCGCCGTGGCACTTCTTGTACTTCTTGCCCGAGCCGCAGTAGCAGGGGTCGTTGCGGCCGATGCTCTCGAGGTCGGTGTTGACCTTCGGCTTCAGCGGCGTGGTGACCGAGCCGCCGCCCGCGATCCCGGCAGTGGCGACCGACGAGCTGCCGCCGGCGGCCAGGATTGCTTCGGCCCCCTGGACCGACTGGTGGTCGTAGCTCCTGGTGCCGTTGCCGCCGCCGTTCTGAGCCGGCTGCTGCAGTCCGCCGTCGTCCGGGGTGACCTCGGCGTGGTAGAGGAGCGTCACCACCTCTTCGCGGATCGCGCGGTTCAGGTCGAGGAACATCGTGTGGCCCTCGTTGCGGTACTCGACGAGCGGGTCCTTCTGTGCCATGCCGCGGAGGTGGATGCCTTCGCGCATGTAGTCCATGTTCTCGAGGTGCTCGCGCCAGCGGATGTCGACGGTCTGGAGAACGATGAAGCGCTCGAGGTCGCGCATCAGGCCTTCCTGAATCTGGTCGAGCTCGCGTTCGCGCTCGGTGTAGGCGTCGAGCGCGTCGTCGAGGAACTCCTGGACGATCACCTCGCGGTCGAGCTTGCGGAGCTCTTCGGCGGTCACGCCGGTGCCGTAGACCGTCTCCATCGCGGCGACGAGTCCCTCGAGGTCCCACTCCGCCTGCGACTCGTCCTGCGTGTACTCGGAAACGACGTTCGACAGCACCTCGGGCAGCCACTCCTCGCGGATGTCCTCGGCGAGATCCTCGCCGTGCAGAACGCGGTTGCGCTGCTCGTAGATCACCTGCCGCTGCACGTTCATCACGTCGTCGTACTTGAGGACGTTCTTGCGGGCGACGAAGTTCTGCTCCTCGACCTTCTTCTGCGCGTTCTCGATCTGCCGCGAGAGGATCTTCGCCTCCATCGGCTGCTCGTCCGGCAGCTTGAAGCGTTCCATGATGTTCTGGATCCGGTCGCCGGCGAACAGGCGCACGAGATCGTCCTGGCCGGAGAGGTAGAACCGGGTCTCGCCCGGATCTCCCTGGCGGCCTGACCGGCCGCGGAGCTGGTTGTCGATGCGGCGCGCCTCGTGGCGCTCGGTGCCGAGGACGTAGAGGCCGCCGAGCTCACGAACGCGGTCGTCGATCTTGATGTCGACGCCGCGGCCCGCCATGTTCGTGGCGATCGTCACGGCGCCGTGCTGCCCCGCGTTCTGGATGATCTCGGCCTCGCGCGCGTGCTCCTTCGCGTTCAGGACGTTGTGCGGCACGCCCTGGCGCTTGAGCAGCTCGCTCAGGTACTCGGAGGTCTCGACGGCGATCGTCCCCACCAGCACCGGCTGACCCTTCTGGTGGCGCTCTTTCAGGTCGCCGACGACCGCGTTGAACTTCGCCTCGATGCTCTTGAAGATCAGATCGTTCTTGTCGTCGCGAACGACGGGCACGTTCGTCGGGATCTCGACGACATCGAGCCCGTAGATCTCGACGAACTCCTTCTCCTCGGTCTTCGCAGTACCGGTCATCCCGCCGAGCTTCTCGTAGAGGCGGAAGTAGTTCTGCAGCGTGATCGTCGCAAGCGTCTGATGCTCCTCCTGGATCGCCAGGCCTTCCTTCGCCTCAACCGCCTGGTGCAGGCCCTCGCTCCAGCGGCGGCCCTCCATGATGCGACCGGTGAACTCGTCGACGATCTTCACCTCGCCGTCCTCGACGACGTAGTCGACGTCCTTCTTGTAGAGCGCCTGCGCCTTCAGCGATTGGATCAGGTGGTTCACGAGCTGGACGTTGTTCGGGCTGTACATGTTGTCGACCCCCATCGCCCGCTCGACCTTCTCGATCCCCGACTCGCTCGGCGAGATCGTCTTGTGCTTCTCGTCGTAGAGGTAGTCGAA
>DAITAW010000097.1:0-9114 GCA_036824055.1 Gaiellaceae bacterium
CCCGCAGTTCTCGAGCGTCACCGCCTAGGTCATCGGTGCCCACGCTCCTCGTCTTCGGAGCACGGAACCTGGGCCGCGTGCTCGCCACCGACTTCGCGGCCGACGGCTGGCGTGTCGCCGGGGTGGCGCGGAGCGAGGACACGATCCGCGTACTGGTCGACGACGTTCCCAACGCAGTTGGCGTGATCGCCGACGCTTCGAAGCCCAATGACCTCGAGAGGGTCTTTCGCGACGTTGGCGACGTCGAGCTGATCGTGAACGCGATCACCACGACTCCCGGCTTCGGCGGCCCTCTTCACGAGGCGCCGCCCGACGCGCTCGAGCCCTACATCGGCGAGTTGCTGCCGGCCACCTTCAATGTCCTGCGCATGAGTGGACGTGTTCTCGCGGAGCGCGGGCGTGGCACCTTGATCCAGGTCACCGGAGGCTCTGCCCGCCGCGGCAACCCGGGCCGCGGGCCGTGGGCAGCGGCGGCCTTTGCGACACGCGCGCTCGTCCAGGCTCAGGCGGCGGAGCTGCGCGAGCGCAACGTCCACGCGGCACTGCTCATCGTCGACGCCGTGATCGAGAGCGACAAGACGGCGGCGTGGCTCGAGGATGAGCCACCGGAGAAGTCGGCCTCGATGGAGGAGGTCTCCAAGGCGGTCAAGTATCTCCACGAGCAGAGCCCGCGCGGATGGACGCACGAACTGCAACTGACCCCGTCGCTCGAACGCTGGGTTCCTTAGGGAGCCCCGGATACCATGGCGCGCGGCACGGCGCCGTGGCCGAGTGGTTAGGCAGAGGCCTGCAAAGCCTCGTACACCAGTTCGAATCTGGTCGGCGCCTTTACTCTGCGTGGCGTGAACGACAGCGAGAGCGTCGAGGGTCAGCCCTTCCCGCCGATGAGCGACCGCTGGGCCGCGATTCTGCGCGGTGAGTCCCCGCTTCGATTTGCCCAACGCGCCGGGCGGCGTGCGTTCGCGATCGCGCCCGGCTCGACTCGGTGCAAGCTCTGCAATGCCCCCTTCACAGGAGTCTCCGCCGCCGCGTTTCGGGTTTGCGGTTACGGGCAGTCACGAAAGAACCCGCAGCTCTGTGCTCGCTGCGTCGAATCCGCGCCGGAGGGAGGCGCCGTTGTCCCGCTGTCGGTCCTCTTTGCGGACGTGCGCGGCTACACGTCGCTGACGGAGCAGCTCGGGACGATGGAGTCGACAGCGCTCGTCAACCGCTTCTACGAGACAGCGTCGAAGGCGTTTCTCCCGTTCGAAGGACTGCTCGGGCAGATTGCGGGAGATGAGGTCATGGTGCTCTTCGTCCCGGGCCTCGCCGGTCGCTCGTATCGGGCGAAAGCAGTCCAGGCCGGCATGTCCCTGCTAAACGGGGTCGGCTACGGCGAGTCGGCGTCGAACTGGATCGACGTAGGAATCGGAATCGCGAGCGGGGAAGAATTCGTCGGAAACGTCGGCGGGGGAGGCTTCAAGGACTTCACCGCGATCGGGGACGTGACCAATACCGCTGCGAGGTTGACGTCCACCGCGCAGCCGGGAGAGATCGTTATCGACGCCGCCACGCACGCCGCCGTAACGGACGACTACGCGTCGGTCGAAAGCGAGTTACTTTCCTTGAAGGGCAAGGGCGCCGCCGTCGAAGCCTTCAGACTTCGATTCGGCTAGGGCGTCGTCATCATCATCGTATTTCCGGTCTGCGTGCGCATCGGCGAGTCTGACGCCTTGCTCTTCATGACCACCGGAGCAAGTCCGGCTGCGATGATCGCGCCGATCCCGACGAGTGTTGCAATCTGACGCACGAGTCGACGGTCCGCCCGCACGAAGACGATCACCGCAAGAACGACGATGCAGACGTCGAACAGCGAGCTGATCCACCAGGGCCACCACCAAGTCCGTGCCACACCCGGGAGTATGCTACTTTCGTAACAATTGCGCACAACGTGCGCGCATTGACGGAGGCGGGCGCGTGAACTCCTCGTGACGTCCTCTTTCGACGTCCGAGACAAGGGGATCGCATGCTCAAGAGACGAAATATTTGGATGCTGCCGGCGGGAATCGCAGCGTCGCTGACGTTCGTGACCGCGGGTGCCGTCCTCGCCCACGGCATTCCGAAGATCTTCTCCGACGAGACCGCCTCGGCGACGCCCAGCACGGGATTCGCGACCATGATCCTCGCCCGAGGCACCTTCGTCCAGAACTTCACGTTCGGAACGCCCACGGTCGTCGCCCTCAGGCGCAAGGTCAGAATCAAGACGAAGAGCGGGTTTGTCACGAAGACGGTCAAGTTCAACGTCGACTCCGTCGTGAAAGCCATCAGTTGCACACCGACGAACCCGTGCGACACGGCGTTCCAGCAGGCGACGATTCAGCCCGGAGGGTCGAGCGGCTGGCATACGCATCCAGGCGCGACCTTCGTCGCCGTCGTCCAGGGCGAGGGCACGATCTATCGCGCCGTCGGTTCGGACTGCGTGGCGACGAAGCTCGGCGTCGGGACGGGGTTCGCGCAGATGCCGACCGAGCGTCACGTCGTCCACAACGAGGGCACGGTCCCGTTCGTCGTGGACACGCTCTACGTCCTCCCGCCTGGGACGCCGAGCACGGCAATCAGGGTCGACCAGCCCCAGCCGGCGG
The DNA here is from genome assembly GCA_036824055.1 of Gaiellaceae bacterium. GTDB lineage: Bacteria > Actinomycetota > Thermoleophilia > Gaiellales > Gaiellaceae > 3-1-20CM-4-69-9. Next base: position 2,622 of record DAITAW010000097.1, read on the forward strand.
CCTGCCCCTCGATCCACTAGACGCGCGGCGGCTCCGTGTACGAGCATCGAATCAGCGTCGCTGAAGCAGGCGCTGTCGTGTAGCGCGTCAGCTAGCGTCGCCGCGTGACCGCGGTCTCTCTGCGCCGAAACCGCGACTTCCTGCTGCTGCAGATCGGGCAGATGCTGTCGAACCTCGGCACGTCGTCGACGTCGATCGCCTACCCGCTGCTCGTGCTCGCGGTGACGCATTCACCCGCCAAAGCCGGAGTCGTCGCTTTCGCGCGAACTCTCGCCTGGGCGCTGCTCTCGCTGCCCGCCGGTTTGGCAGCCGACCGCTGGAGTCGCAGGCGGCTGATGATCGCGGCCGACGGCCTGCGCATGCTCGCGGTCGGGAGCCTTGCTGCGGCGATCTTGCTCGACCGAGTCGCCTTCTGGGAGATCGTGGTCGTCGCGTTCGTCGAGGGCAGCGGCTCCGCCCTCTTCCGGGGCTCTCAACCGGGCGCGCTCCGCGCCGTCGTACCGGCCCACCAGATTCCGGCAGCGGTAGCCACGGAGACAGGCCGCGGAGCAGCCGTAGGACTGGCGGGACCGCCGCTCGGCGGCGCACTCTTTGGAATCGCACGCGGGCTTCCGTTCGTCGTCGATGCAGTCTCGTACGCGTTCTCGACCATCTCGCTCCTCGCGATGCGAACTCCGTTCCAGGAGGAACGCGAGCCTCACCTCGCGTCGCTGAGCTCGCGGCTCGCCGAGGCCTTTCGCTTCGTCTGGAGCCGGCCGTTCCTGCGAACGTGTGCGTTGCTCTTCGGGCTCGCGAACTTCATCGGGCCCGGCGTGCTGCTCGCGGTAGTCGTGATCGGCAAACAGCAGGGCCTGTCGGGCGGTGAGGTGGGAGCGCTGGTGGCTGCCTTCGGCGCCTGCCTGCTGCTCGGCTCGCTCCTGTCGCCGTTCGTGCGCCGCCTGCTCCCGATCCGAGCCGTCTTGCTGCTCGAGCTCTGGACGTGGTTCGGCTGCGCGTTCTTCCTCATCTGGCCGAGCGTCTACGTTTTGACCGTGGGGATCCTGCCCACAGCGGTCGCGATTCCTTCGACCGACTCGGTCGTGCATGGCTACCGGATCGCGATGACGCCCGACCGGCTGCTCGGCCGCGCCGAATCCGTGTGGACGATCATCGCGCTGGTGATCGCGCCGCTCGGCCCGCTGACCGCCGGGCTTCTCCTCAGCGCCGCGTCGCCGCGCGCGACGATCGCCGTCTTCGCCGCGGTCGGTGTGGTGCTCGCGCTGTGGGGGACGCTGAGCCCGTCGATCCGGACTGCGCCGAGCCTCGACGAGCTCCAGGAAGTGTCTTGAACTAGGAACGGGCGCGCGTTGCGACCGTGACGTAGCGATCGCGGTACACGGTGGTGCACGTTCCCGCGCAGTGGCCGGAGCCCGTGTCGTAGACGAAGACGTTGTAGCCGGTTGCGGCTCGGTCCCAGTGGTCGCCGCGCTTCTTGCCATAGTCGGACAACGTCCTGAACTCCCCGGCGCGGAGAAGCTCGAAGCGGGCGTCGTAGGCGATCCTGTTCGTCAGCTCGGGCCTAACCCACAGCAGCCAGTCTGCGTACGTCTCGTCAGCGAACACGTGCCCGTTGCCGGGTTGCGAGGAAACCAGAGCGACTCGGTCGGCGCCAATGCTCGGCCAGTTCTGCTCGAGAGATGCGTTAGAGGACGAGAAGACGATGACTCCGGCGACGATTGCCACAGCGCCGACCGCGAGCCCGGCACGTGCCGGCATCCTGCCGGTCAGCGTTCGCGTCGTCCCGAGCACGTGATCGACGAGCGGCGTCAGCACGATCACTGCGGCAAGTCCGAACCAGATGATGCTGCGCAGCGCCAGCAGTGCGCTGACCGCGAGCAGCGCCAGCGCAACCTTGTCGTAGAGAGCGATCTTCCTGTCGTACCTCGCGAGCAGCACCAGTCCGGCCAGGAGAACTGCATAGAAGACCGCCGTCAACACGCCCGGCGCGCTGGGCTTCCATTCCGCAACGAACTTGGGCAGCAGCGGATTCGTGAGGAGGTCACGGTAGTAGCCGGCGAGAGCGAATCCGTACGGCGACGCGAAGATGCACAAGGGGCTCAGGAAGAGGAGCGCGAGTGCCGGGCGGCAATGCCTTCCTCGTGCCGCCGTCGCTGCGAAGAGCCCGCACAGGACGGCGAGGCCTGCACCCATCACGACCGTGCCGTGGACGTTCGCCCAGATCACGAGCAGCGCCATGACGAGGCCGACGCGCGTCCACGTCAGGGCACCGCGCAGAGTGAGCAGAGCGAACGTCGCGGCGAAGAGCAGCTGCGCCGGAGCCTGGGCACGCACCTGCAGAGCCCACGGGGACATGAGTGGGAGCAGGACGGCGATCAGGAAGACCGCCCGCGACGATGCGCCGCGTAGCCTCGCGCTCGCAAACGCGATCGCCGCGGCGGCGACCACGAAGAGCGTATTGACGATGAGGACGAGGCGAGCTCCGCCGACCACGTAGGCCTTGTAATAGAAGAGCTGCGCGAGCCATTGCTGGTCGACCCACGGGCGCCCGTGCGTCCAGAGAAACAACGTGTCGTGATGGGGGAGTCCGTGCTGTGCGACCTCGCGTCCGCCCACGAGCATCATCCAGGTGTCTCCGATCAGCTCGGCCCGCGCGAGCACGACCGTGAGCAGCGCAACGACGGCGACCGCGCCCACGACCAGCCCACTCGCCTCGAGGGCGGACAGGGCGCGCGAGCCGCAGGCGCCGGGAAAAGCGGCGACGACCGGAGCTTCGATGCTTCGGCTATCGGCACCGGGGGTGACTCGATCCTCCCCCGGATGGGGAGCCGGCGCGGGTTCAAGCACGGATCTCGCCTGGCCGATATCGCTCGGGATGGAGTCATTCCGGCCTGAGCACGGCCGACCGCTCACGTCGCCGGCAGTACGGCGTCGCCTGGCGACGTTTTCGGGAGGCGTCGTGGCGGTCGTTCTCACGACCCTCGCGTTCAAGACCTACCACTTGTTCGATTTCCGGGTCTTCTGGGAGGCCGGGCATCGGCTCCTCACCGGGGGGCACCTGTATCCCAGCCAGGCCGCACTCGTTGCGAACACGCGGAACTACTACGTCTACCCACCGGTGGTCGCGTTCGCATTTGCGCCGCTGTCGCTGATCCCCTATGCGATTGCAGGGGTTCTCTACGCAGTGGCCTCGATTGCCGCGATCTTCGCTTCGTTGCGGATCCTCGGGGTGACCGACCGGCGCTGCTATGCGGTGCTCCCGTTCTGGATGCCTGTCCTGCAAGCCGTCGGCCTCGGGACGATCGCGCCGTTTCTTGCGCTCGCCTTGGCCGTTGCCTGGCGCTACCGCGACCGGCGATTCGCCGGGGCAGCCGCGCTCGGCCTCGCGATCGCGTCGAAGCTGTTCTTGTGGCCGATCATCCTCTGGTTGATCGCGACGCGGCGATACCGCCGTTCTGCCGAGACGATCGGGGTGGCCGTGGCGGCGATCGTGATTCCCTGGGCGGCGCTCAGCTTCCGAGACTTTGGCGAATACCCTCGCGTGCTGCGACTCCTCGTTCGCAATGAGCTGCCGACGAGCTTCTCTGCGAAGGCTCTCGCCGGCCTGCTGGGGTTCGCCCCGGCTGCGCTCGTCGTCCAGGTCGCCTGCGTCGTTGCGATCTTCGTCGTCGCCCGCGGACGTGAGGGAGATCGTCGCGCGTTCTCCGCAGCCATCTTCGCCGCGCTCGCTCTTTCGCCGCTCGTCTGGATCCACTACTACATCTTGCTGATCGTGCCGATCGGCCTGGCCTCTCGCCGCCTGCGCGCCGCCTGGATGCTGCCCATCCTCGCCTTCTGGTTTTTCACGGACAATCTGTCCTCGGTCTGGCCGGTGCTGTGGGTTTCGCTCGTAGTCGTTGGAGTGGCCGTTCTCACAACGCGCCCTTCGCGCCCGGAGACTGCCGGGGCTTCTCTCGAAGACGAGGAGCAAAGACCGGCGAGAACAAGCCGCGGAACGGCGACTCGGGCGGCTGCGGCGTCGTTGGCGGCGACTCCCGCAGAAATGCGTTGGCAAGAGTAGGCGACGCTTCCCGCCGGCATTTGAAAGGCTGTCATGAGCGTCCATGCCCGAGCCGCTCGACTTCGCCCTGATCAAACGACTCCGGGAGGTGCTGGACCGGCCCGCGACGGAGACCGAGTTGCGCTCGCTCAAGGAACAGGCCGAAGGGTGGCAGCGCGCGGTCAGCGGACAGCTCCAGGCAAGTGAGCGGCGCCTCCTTCGCCTGAATGCGAATCCCGCGAGCTCCCTGGCTCAAATCGCCTCCGAATTGCGCCGAGTCGAGAAGCTGCGACCGCAGCTGAACGAGGTGGGGAGCCTGCTCGCGGATCTGGAGAACCGGGCCCGTGAGCTGCGGACCGAGTGGCTCCTCTCGCAGGCGACGTCCGCGAAGACGCCTAGCCGACGACCAGACGGTCGCCGACCTTGACGCCGCGCCGGCCCGCCTCGCCGGCCGGAATCTCGAGCACCGCCTTCGCGCCACGGCTTCCCGCAACGCGCCAGGGCTGGAGGTCGGCCTCGATCTTGACCACTCGTAGTTCGCGATCGAGGAACACCGCGTCGATCGGAAAGCGCATGAACGCCATGTGCACCGACGACGCCGGCTTCAACAGGATCCCCTCGCCGCTCGGAAGCTGGCGGCGGCCGAGCAGCCCCTTCATGCGCGTGAGCGCCGTGTCCCCGAGGACACAGCGCTCACACACGATGCTTCCGTCTTCGCGACGAATCGCGACTTCGGCCACTAGAACCCGATATGGATGTGGTTGTAGTGGTCGGCCAGCGGGAACGACGGTCCGCCCAGGCCGAGCAGGGAGATGACCTGCCGCGGCATGACTTCCGTCGGTAGGAACAGGATGTCGCGGACAGCGCGCTCGGTGATTCCGCCTGGCTCCTGATGGCCCTGGATCGGGGTGTCGCCGAGCCCTGCGATGTCGACCGCAAGGCCGGAGACGTGCGCCGAGATCACGCCGGGCCGCGCATACAGGCGGTGGCCGGAGATCAGTGAAGACACGGTGACCTGACCGAAGGATTCGCGCAGATACGCGATCACGGCCAGGACGCGGACGTCGACCTTGTTCTGGACGATGTCGTTCCGGCCGCCTTCGTAGATCGACACGTTCGGGTCCGACAGGAGCCGCGTGGCGATCGACTTCTTCGCCGCCTCGAGGCCCTTGACCAGCCCGTTCAGGCCAACAGCGCGGTCGTACCGGGCCAATGCTGCGGCCTTGTCCGCGAAGGTGGTGTCGCCGGAGTACGAGACCATCCGTGCCCAGTCACCCTTCGCAGGCCCGTAGGACGCGAGCCGCCCGGCGAGCTTCCGGAGCGTGATGCGGTCGGCCGGATTGTGGCCGGCGGCGCCACGCGCGCGGAGAATTCCGAGCATCGTCGCCCAGTCGAGGCCGGCGCCCTTTGCACTCGCCTTCAGGTTCGAGGCGAACTTCGGCGAGAGCCGAAGAGCAGGCGGGGTCGGATCGGGGAGCTGCGAGTTGACCCAGATGGTTGCTGCGCTGGCCGGGCCCTCGATCTCGGGCGGCGGTGCCTTCTTCAGCTTCGGCAGGAGGATCGTGCTCAGTTTCGTCGCTTTCCATCCGCGCGCGGCTTTCGCGGTGTGCTTGGCCGACGGCTTCGGCGCACTAGTGCTGGGCGTAGAGGTTGGAGCGGTTCCGGCAGTCGACGGCCTTCTGAGGCTCGCCGGAGGCGTGGTGTCGTCTACCGGTGTGGTGGTCGCATCGGCCGTGGTTGCGGTCGCCTCCGTCGTCACTGTGGCGTCGGTGCTCGCACCGGCCGGGGCAACGCCTGCGTCTACCGGTGCAGCGAGCGCCGCTGAAGCATCTGTGCTCGCGGGAACTGCGCCGGCATCAGTGGTCGTCGTCGTGTCGCCCGCAGCCTGCTGGTTGTTCTCGCCGGCAAGAGGACTGAACTGATTGCCGGCAACAGCGGCGAGTGACGCGCCCGCGAAGAAGAGCGTCGTGAAAACGAGTGTTGCGGCGAGCCGACGCTTCCTCGACTTGGGCTCGCCGGACGTGCCCTCTGTGGGACTCGGCTGACCGCCGAATTCCCAGTTGTCTCTACGAATGAAACGTCGTGGCATTGCCATTGCTCCTTCGGTAAAGCGCCCTGGCCGCCACATCGGGCGCGGAATCTGCGTTGTTCCGCAGCCGCTTACGGTTTTTTGACTATCGATCCCAGCTGGGCCGAGCCAACTCCCTCCATCAAGGGAACGTTGGCGCAGATCACCCGCGCGGGGGATACGCGCTACCAGGCCATAAGGCGATGTCTTTGCCGAGATTGACGGAAGGCGAAGCGGCGCGCCTTAGAGAGAAAGGACGCTCAGCTTGTCACGCAGTTTTGACCGACTTCGAGTCGACTCAACATCAACCACTCAGCTTTGCATTGCGCGCCACCGCGCGCCCGAAATGGCGAAGGGGGGTGAATCCATGTCGTTCAAGGATCTGGTCT
>DAITAW010000208.1:0-2019 GCA_036824055.1 Gaiellaceae bacterium
GCGAAGTACCGCGCCGCCAGGCGGATCTGGGCTCGCGAGCTCAAGGAGCGTTACGGCGCCAAGAACCCGCGTTCGTGGCTGATGCGCTTCCACACCCAGACTGCCGGCGTTTCGCTGACGGCGCAGCAGCCCGAGGTGAACATCGTGCGCACGGCGCTCGAGGCGATGGCGGCGGTTCTCGGCGGAACCCAGTCTCTGCACACCAATTCCTTCGACGAGGCGTTGGCGCTGCCGACCGAGAACGCAGTCCGGCTGGCGCTTCGCACGCAGCAGGTCATCGCGCACGAGACAGGCGTCGTGAACACGATCGATCCGCTCGGCGGGTCCTACTACGTCGAGGAGCTGACGAACCGGCTCGAGGCCGAGGCGCACGATTATTTCGACCGGATCCGCAAGCTCGGCGGCGTCATTCCCGCGATCAAGGAGAACTTCTTCCAGCGTGAGATCGCGGAGGCGTCCTTCCGCTATCAGCACGAGGTCGAGCAGAAGCAACGGATCATCGTCGGCGTCAATCGGTACCAGCACGAGGACGAGGAACCGCTCGAGCTGCTGAAGATCGACCCTGCTCTCGAGGGCGAGCAGATCGCCCGTGTCCAGGCGCTCAGGGACCGCCGAGACTCAGCGACTATCGAGTCGGTGCTCACGCGTCTGAAAGAAGACGCCGCACATGAGGACCGCAACCTCATGCCGCAGATCGTGGACGCCTCGAAGGCGTACGTGACGATGGGCGAGATGTGCGATGCGCTGCGGGAAGTCTGGGGCGTCTGGAGGGAGACCCCGGTCTTCTAGCCGCACTATGTGAAGCGGAGCAAATGTGCGACGCTCTTGGGCGGTCTGGGGCGAAGCCTCTATCTACTGGTTTTGGCCGGCGCCGCGTGCGTCGTGGCCGCGCATGCCTCAGCCTCGCCGGCGTCCACAGTGTTCCGGCTGACGATCGTCGGCACCGTCCACCAGGAGTGGACCTTCACGGCTGCTCCCGTGGCGAGCGGCGACTGTCAGCGGACGGAGACGTCGGAGGGAATCCGCAGCGCGAGCTTCCGCACGACAGTGCCCGTCCCCGTGCGACTGTCGGCGGGCCGTGTGCTGCCGGCGGAAGTGCGAAGGATCGCCGGGACGGTGACACTCACAGGGGCCAACACGACGGACGAGATCTGTGGGGGTGTCGGCAACAGCAAGATCACGGACTGTGCGCGGACCAAGCGCCAATTCACCGGCGCAAGCCTGCACGCCGCAAGCCCGAGGCGGGGTTTCGTGACATTGAACCGGATCGCCAACGTCCGGCTCGCAACTGCCGATTGCCCGCGTGAGCCGCCGGACGTCGTGAAGGGGCCGCTGGGCCCGGCGTTGAATCTGCTCCGTCTGCCCAAAGCAGCCTTGATGGAAGGACGCCTCGCCCGCATCAATCTTCTCGCCTCGCGGACGCAGCGCAAGATCTACGGCTCGCCCGACAAGGGGCGCCTCACGGAGCGCGCCCAATGGACGTTGACGTTCGTCCGCGCAAAAGGCTGAGCCGCGAGGCCCGTAAACTGCGGGACGTGGCGAGAAAGATCCGAGTCGTGATCGCAAAGCCCGGCCTCGACGGCCACGATCGCGGCGCGAAGATCATTGCGCGCGCGTTGCGCGATGCGGGGATGGAGGTCATCTACACGGGGCTGCATCAAACTCCCGAGCAGATCGTCGAGACGGCCATCCAGGAGGACGCCGATGCTGTCGGCATCTCCATCCTCTCGGGCGCCCACATGACCCTGGTCCCGAGAATCCTCGACGGGCTGAAGGAGAACGGCGCCGAGGACGTGCTCGTCGTTGTCGGCGGCACGATCCCCAAGGAGGACTCGGACGAGTTGAAACAGCGCGGGGTTGCGGAGGTCTTCACCCCGGGCGCGCCGACGACCGAGATCGTCGACTTCCTCAAGGGCAAAGTCCCCGTTTGATCCGAGTCGAGCGGGAAGAGACGGTCGCGATCTTGACGATCGACCGTCAGGAGGCGCTGAACGCACTCGACGTCGCGACACTCATCGA
>DAITAW010000098.1:0-9038 GCA_036824055.1 Gaiellaceae bacterium
GCAGATCGACATCGTCACCCGCCGGATCTGCGGGCTCCGTCCGGGCGTCAAGGGCATGAGCGACAACGTGCGCGTCCGCAGCGTGCTCGGTCGCTTCCTCGAACACAGCCGTTTTCTCATCTTCCAGCGTGGTGACGAGAGCCGCTACTTTCTTGGCAGCGCCGATCTCCTGCCGCGTAACCTCGACCACCGGATCGAGGTCGTTGCGCCGATCGAGGCTCGTCCGCTCCAGGCGGAACTCGACGCGGTTTTCGACGCGCTTCTCACGGACAACACGCAGGCGTGGGAGCTCCGGTCGGACGGTTCTTGGCTGCGCATCCGGCCGCCCAAGGGGAAGCGGCGTCGGAGCGCGCAGGGACAGCTGATGAGTAGGGCGCGTTCACGGGCGCGCCGACTCGCACGCCCCTCCACGTAGTCACGAGCTGGATCCCGGAATCGGTCTGGGCTCCATCGTTGAGGGTCTGGAGTCTGGATATCGGCGCCCGCATCGAGGTACTCGCTACGTCGCCGGGTCGTCCAGGTGCGACCGGCGCGGAGCTCGCGGCGGCAATTCGCCGCGGCTGTGGCCACGAGCCGCAGCTGCTCTCTGCCGACGATGAAGGCCGGCTCGGCTACAGAGGCGCGCTCGCCGCGTCCCGGCCGCGGTCGGCCGGTGCACGAGTACGACCTCGACACCGCCGCGCACGACCATGCCGCCTGCCGCCCTGACCTCAGGCTCATCGATCAGAGCACGGCCTGCAGCCTCTTCCAAACGCGCGGGTACTCCTCCCGTGCGCGGCGCCGGCGCTCGCGCTCCCGCTCGACGAGGCGTCCCGCCGCGAGACCAGACTCGCCGTCCGCGAGCGCACGGAGCTTCTGCTCGGCGACGACGGCGTCCTGATGCTCGCCGAGGACGTCCTGCACCTCCTTCGCCCGGTCGACGACGGCGTCCTCGCCTGCGAGCTCGGAGGCGTAGCGCGCCCGCTTCACATGCTTGCGCAAGTCGTGAAGGTCCTCGTCCGGCGCGTCGGCCGCGACCCGCCGCTTGCGCAGGCGCTGTCGCTCCGCCTTGGCGAGCGAGCCCAGGCCTGGGCCTTCGCGAAGCGGCGGCTCCTGCCCGAGCCGGTCAAGCAGGTCGTGCCAGCGCTCGCTGCCGAGCGACGAGAGCAGCGCGGGCTGGAGCGCCTCGCGTTCGGTATGCAGCCGGGCGACGAGCCTGGCGCCCACGTCACCGGGCTCGTCGAGCCGCGCGACCTCCGCCTCGAAGTGCTCGATCAGAACATCGAGATCGCGGGCCTCGCCGAGCGTGCGGCCGAGCTCCTCCAGTTCGTTGCGAAGCGGGTCAGACCAGGACTCGTCGAGCAGGGGTCGGGCGGTGCGCAGGTAGGCACGTAGGCGCCGCATCGCGACGCGGAGCTGGTGGACGTCCTCATGCTCGGGTGCGAGCCGCAGACCGACCTCGTGCGCGAACAGCGCACGTACCTGTGCAGCGACCGCGCGGCCGAGCTCCGTCGCGGGCTCCGCCGGCGCGCCCAACGCACGATCGAGCTTCGTTGCCTGCGAGGCGTTACGCGCGCCCGCCCTCCGCAGCCGCTTCGCGATCTTCTCGAGGTCCTTCTCGGCGCCTTCCCTAAGTTCGACCTCGAGCTCGGAGAAAGAGCCCTGCGTCGCGCCGTCGACCAGAATCTCGACCTCGTCGATCGCCACCTCGGCCAGCTCGATGCCGTTCCTCGCGACGCTGAACGGCGTGCGCCGTGTCCGGAGCGAAGCGACCTGCTCGAGCGTCCCGCCGCCAAGCACCGAGCCGAGCGCTCGTACGATCTCCAGCGGCGGCTCTTCGCCGCCGTCGACGTCGAGCTCGAGCCGGGCGCCCTTGCGCGGCAGCTTCAGCTGCCAGACGCCCTTGTTCTGCTCGAGCCGGCGGCGCAGCGTCATTCCGGCGCGGCGAAGCCGCGCATCCGTCGTGTCGAAGTAGAGCGACTCGAACGTCCGCTCCGGGCGCGGCTCGCTCGGCAGATCGGGGAACACAAACCCGGGCCCGGCCTCGAGCTTCAACTCGTGCTCGAGCATGCCACGGGTGGCCACGGCGCGATGCTACGCAAAGGCAAACCCTCGCCGCCGTCGACGCTCCGGCCGGCTACTTCGAGACGTCTCGCGACCGCGTGGACGCCACGGGTCTCCGTTCTGCGCTGTCCGAGCCGGTCTCGACCGCCTCCGTCGCATCCGCGACTTGGGCGGCTGTCTCGGCGGCGGCGCCGAAGCGGAGGATCCGCCCACCGAAGGCCATTGCGCACACTGCGAACCAGGCCCAGCCGAGCGCGAGACCGGCGATCACGTCCGAGAGCCAGTGCACATCGAGCAGCACGCGGCTCGCGGCGACTGCGACGGCGATCCCCGCCGCGAGACCTGTGAGAACCGCTCGCGCCGGGCGACCGCGCCGCCGACCGACGAGAAGCGCCGCAGTGGCATAGAAGGCAGCAGCTGTCGCCGAGTGGCCGCTGGGGAACGACGGCCCGAGCGTCGCCGCGGCGGAATTGAAGGCGGGGCGCACCCGATCGGCAAGGTGCTTGACCGTTGCGGTCAGAATCTCCTCACCGCCCATGACGGCGACGATGAACGGCGCAACCCAGACGCTCCGTTCCCGGATCGTCTCGGCGATGGCGAGGACGACGCAAAGCAGGATGATCCAGTAGATGCCTCCGAGTTGCGTAATGACGTTGAGGACGTGCATAGACATCGCCGATGCGTGACGGTTTCCCCATTTCCCCACGCTGTTGTCGATCTCGGTCAGATCCGAGTTTCCGCGCACCAGGTACGCGAGCACTCCGAGCAGCAAGCCTCCACCGATCGCGAAGACCAGTGCGAGCGTCAGCGCGAGACCCGTTGCAACCGCCGGATCGAGCCGCGCGTGCAGGACGGCGCGCAGACTTCGATGTCTCCCGACTGCCTCGCCGACCTTGCGGGCGGTGTCGCTTGCCGGCGCGGCGGCTGGCCTCGCGAACCGCGGGTAGCGCCAGGTGGTGAGCCCGGCTGTAAGGCCAACTGTCAGGGCGAGTACGAGTAGGACGAGTAACGGCATCTGGTCGTTTGTGCCTCTATCACCTTCCGCCGATTAGTGAGTCCGCGGCGTTTGCCGAACGCAAAACGGTTTTAGGACTCCAGGAGCGGGCATATTCCCTCATGGTCGCAGTGAAAACGCATCGGGCAGTATCGGTCGCTACGACATCGGTGGGTCGCGGCGAGCGATCGGATGACCGGTGGGCCGTCCCCGTCTTTCGTGCGCGCAAAGGGGGGCCGGCAGAACGCTTGGCCGCCCGGTTTGGACGCCTTCACCCGGCAATCGTGTTCGCTCTTGTGATGCTCGCCGGTCTGGCGGCTGTCGCGGTGCTTTCGATCGGCTTGGGGTTTCTCGTCACCCGGGTGCTGGAGCATGCCTGGGGCATCGGGGCGGCGGAGCAACGCTTCAATGTATGGCTCGCTACGCACCGGACATCGGCTCGGACGGAGGCCTCGTTGATTGGCTCGATCGTCGCCGGCGGAGTGGTGCTGCCGATCGTTGCCGGAACGATCGCGCTCGTTTGTGCCGCCATGCGGAAGTGGCGGCTTGGGGCGTTCATCGTCTTCGCGCTGGGCGTCGAGTCGGCGTCGTACCGCGTCACGACGCTCGTCGTCCACTCGCATCGGCCCCGCGTCGCTCGTCTTGAGAACCTGGCGGTTAACGCCAGCTATCCGTCCGGTCACACGGCGGCGGCGATCGCAGTCTACGGCGGCATCGTCCTCCTGCTCACATCGAGGTTCAAAGGCGGGTTTCTTCGGGCGTCCGCCTGGACGTTCGCTCTGGCGATGGTGGCGTTCGTGGCCACGGCGCGCATGTATCGCGGAATGCACCACCCGCTGGATGTCGCAGGTGGCGTTGTCGTGGGCGTCGCTGCATTGATCGTCCTCGTCTTCGCGTGCCGGACGGCCGGTGCCGCGGCCGAGTTGTGAAACGATGCTCGTGCGAGCGTCGAGAGGCCGAGGGTGAAGGTCGCAGTCGTTGCGCATTCCGGCAAGACGCTCGGGGGAGGGCTGCCCGAGCTTCGTCGCGTCCTAGCAGCCGAGGGAGTCGACGAGCCGCTCTGGTGCGAGGTGCCGAAGAGTAGGAAGGCGCCGGCTCAGGTTCGACGCGCGGTGGAAGAAGGAGCGGAGCTCGTCTTTGCATGGGGTGGGGACGGGATGGTTCAGCGCTGCGTCGATGTACTTGCCGGCTCGACCGTGAGCCTTGCGATCATTCCGGCGGGCACGGCGAACCTGTTCGCCACCAACCTGGGGATTCCTAAGGACATCGAACAGGCCGTCGCGGTCGGGCTTCGCGGCGAGCGCCGTAGCCTCGACGTCGGCCGCTTCAACGGTGAGCGCTTCGCGGTCATGGCCGGCGCAGGCTTCGACGCCGCCATGATTCGAGATGCGGGGAACGGCGGTCTCAAGGAACGGTTCGGCCGCGTCGCCTACGTGTGGACGGGGTCGGAGAACCTGCGTTCGAAACCCTTTCGCGCCGAGATCAAGGTCGACGGCGTCGACTGGTACAAGGGCAAGGCGAGCTGCATCCTGCTCGGCAACGTGGGCAAGCTCTTCGGCGGAATCGAGGCGTTCGAAGATGCGCGTCCCGACGACGGGAAGCTCGAGCTGGGTGTCGTGACAGCCGAAGGCCTCCTCGAATGGAGCCGCATGATCGCGCGCACAGCCGTCGGGACGGCGAGCAAGTCTCCGTTCGCGCAGACGACGAAGGCCCGCTCGGTGAAGGTCAAGCTGAATCGGAAAATCCTGTACGAGCTCGACGGAGGGGATCGAACGAAGGTGAAGGCCTTCAAGGTCAAGGTCGAGGCCGGCGCGATCACCGTGTGCGTTCCGGGCAGCGACTCGTGAGCCTTCGCCTGCCAACGTTTCTGGACGAGCTTTTTCGGAGAAGACTTTTGGGCGCTCCGCCATTGATCCGAACCCTCCCGCGCTTTCGGCGCGGCATCTGAGAGGAACCAATCATGCAAGATTCACGGTCAACGAGAGCGCTCGACTCCGCGGAAGTCGCCGGCGAGAGCTTCGTTCAGTCACGCGGATTCGAGTTGCTTTCACGCGCCGGGTTCGTCGCCCGCGCGCTCGTCTACGCGATCATCGGCATCCTCGCCCTCAAGCTCGCCTTTGGTCACGGAGGCAAGCTGACCAACCAGCAGGGAGCGCTGCACACGGTCGCGCACCAACCGTTCGGCAAGCTCCTCCTCACGCTCGTCGCGATCGGTCTGGGCGGCTACTCGCTCTGGCGACTGGTCCGCGCCGCGATCGGGCACGGCCGCGAGGGCTCAGACACCGGTTTCGAGCGCCTCGCGGGGCTTGCGAGCGGGATTGCGTACGGGGCAATATGCGCCGTCGCGATTGAGATCCTGCTGGGCGCGGGCGGAGGAAGCAGCGCGGGCAGCGCCAAGAAGGCCACCGCGGGGGTCTTCGGCTGGCCTGCGGGCACCTGGATCGTTGGCATCGCCGGAGCCGTGATGGTCGGAGTCGCTCTCTACCAGGGCTACCGGGGTATCACGAAGAAGTTCCTAGAGGACTCGAAGGTCGAGGAAATGCCGCCCCGGGTGAAGGAGTGGATCGTCCGCCTCGGGACGATCGGGCACCTAGCACGGATGGTCGTCTTCGGGCTCGTCGGGGTCTTCCTGATCAAGGCGGCGGTCGACTACAACCCGAGCAAGGCAGTTGGCCTCGACGGCGCCTTGGCCAAGATCGTGCACCGCTCGTACGGCTCCTTCCTGCTCGGCGTCGTCGCCGCCGGGCTGATCGCCTTCGCGCTCTACTCGCTCAGCGACGCCCGTTACCGCAGAATCTGAGTGCCACCAGGTTCAACACGCATTGGCACCGCGGCCGTCGGGCCTAGCCCACTCCGGTTACGCGACCTTGGCTAAATCCCGCTCACGGGATCCGATCCGCGCGTTTTGGCGGTTACTTCTCCCGTTGGAGTGTTGGTTCGGCAATCAGGTGACGCACCAGATCTGCAGCCATCATCAGCGGCGTCTGCGGAGGATCGGATGGTCTCGCGCGCTCGATCCTCCGGTCGGGGCGTGGGCCGCGGGTGATCCTCCGATGCGGCCTGGGAATGCTGTCGACGTTCTGATCGATGGTGCCCAGGCCCTGCCGGTGATCGCGGAGGAACTGCGTCAGGCGCGCTCGCACGTTCATCTGACAGGTTGGAACTTCTCTCCTGACTTCGCGCTCGAGCGCGACAGCGAGCCGGTAGTCCTTCGGAACCTCCTCGCACAACTGGCCGAGCGCCTCGACGTACGCGTATTGGTTTGGGCAGGTGCTCCGCTGCCGCTCTTCCGGCCCTCACGACGCATGGTGCGGAAGATGCGGGAGCAGCTGATCAAGCACACAAAGATCGAGTGTGCGCTTGATGCAATGGAACGGCCGATGCACTGCCACCACGAAAAGACGATCGTCATCGACGATCGCGTGGCGTTCGTCGGCGGAATCGATCTCACCTCAGAGTCGGGTGACCGCTACGACACCAACCAACACCCGCCGCGCGCGAAGGTCGGCTGGCACGACGCCTGCACACGAATCGAGGGTCCCGCGGTAAGTGATGTTGCCGAGCACTTCCGCATGCGCTGGCACGAAGTGACCGGCGAAGCGCTCCCCCAAGTCAGCCCTTCAGCGGCCGCTGGCGATCTTGAGGTGCAGATCGTTCGCACCGTGCCCGAGCATGTCTACGCCGCAACCCCAAGAGGCGACTTCAGCATTCTCGAGTCGTACATGCGTGCCCTTCAAGCCGCCGAACGGTTCATCTACATCGAAAACCAATTCCTCTGGTCGCCGGAAATCGAGGCTGTACTCCACGACAAGATCTCGAACCCCCCTTGCTCCGATTTTCGGCTCTTGCTGCTGCTCCCCTCGAAACCGAACAGCGGCGCCGACGACACCCGCGGCGTCCTCGGCCACCTAATCGAAGCGGACGCCGACGCCGGCCGGCTCCTCGCCTGCACCCTCTACGCACGCTCAGGCCACCTCCACGACCCGATCTACATCCACGCAAAAATCGCGATCATCGACGACAACTGGCTCACCCTCGGCTCGGCCAACCTCAACGAACACTCGCTCTTCAACGACACCGAAATGAACATCGTCAGCCACGACCCCGAGCTCGCCCGCCAGACACGCCTGCGCCTCTGGGCAGAACACCTCGAGCTCCCGATCGAAGAGATCCCCTCCGATCCGATCCAAGCGATCGACGACCTCTGGCACCCAATCAGCAAAGACCAATTCCAACGCCGAAACGACGGCCAACCACTCACCCATCGTCTTGTCTGGCTACCGAACATGTCGAGACGCTCCGGCCGCGCCCTCGGCCCAGTGACAGGCCTCCTCGTTGACGGCTAACCCCCGGCCGAACTGCTCAGCAACGGAACCTCGTCGGCTCCCGAAGATGACTTGCGTAGCTTCGCGCCGGGGTGACCCGCAGCATGCTCGAGCACCAGCTGAGGCTCGAGGCCGAGCCCGGCTTTGTGCTCCCCGAGCTGCCGGGCGAGCCGCGCGCGGAGCGGACGTTCGAGTCGCTCTCGTGGCCGACGACGATCGCGTGAGCGAGATGTCGAGAAGGCAGCACTGGTTTGGAGGGTATTGCGTGGGAGAGAGAGCAGGATCGTTGTCCGGCTGGGCTACCGGAACTCTGTCGTAGTTCGATGAAGCGCCTCGTGTGCGCTGGGGTCTGGTTCGTCTTCGTCGCTGCGGGCTGTAACGGCGGCACGGTCGACCGACACGCCTTGATGAACGACTCGGCGACCGTCGATTCGATGGCGTGCGAGGGCGCGCTGCTGGCGCACGACGTCGCCCGCGGCCGCACCACCGTCTACTTCGCCCGTGAGCAGGCCGAGGAGCTTCGCATTCAGTCGTCGAACCTCGCGGACGCGCTGTCCAGGCGAAAGACGCTCGCCTCGATCCGGGCGAGGGTGCGCCAGAAGGCGAAGGACGCTGCCGCGCTCGCGGCGACGCTGCAGCAGCTGCACGATCACCCGTCCGATCGGGCTGTGGGCGCGGCGCTCGAGCGCAAGCTCAAGAAGATG
This sequence comes from Gaiellaceae bacterium, assembly GCA_036824055.1. GTDB lineage: Bacteria > Actinomycetota > Thermoleophilia > Gaiellales > Gaiellaceae > 3-1-20CM-4-69-9. Next base: position 8,067 of record DAITAW010000098.1, read on the forward strand.
GGGAACTGCCCGTGAGCAAGATGATCTTCGGTCTCGCCCTCGGGATCCTGGCCGCGATCGGCGGCTTCGTGGACATCGGCGACCTCGTCTTCAACACCGCTGCCGGCGCCACCTTCGGTTATCAGCTGATGTGGGTGATCCCGATCGGCGTCCTGGGGATCATCGTGTACTCGGAGATGTGCGGCCGCGTTGCTGCCGTGTCGGGGAAGGCGGTGTTCGATGCCATCCGTGAGCGGGTCGGCTTCAAGGCCGCGCTCGGGGCGCTCGTCTCCTCGGAGGTCGTCAACCTGATGATGCTCGCCGCGGAGCTCGGCGGTGTGGCGATCGCTCTGCAGCTCCTCTCGGGGCTCCCATATCGCTGGCTGATCCTGCTCGCCGTGATCTTGTTCGCGGCGATCATCTGGGCGACCGCTTTCGAGTGGCTCGAGCGGATCTTCGGCTATGGCGGCCTCTGCATGCTCGTGTTCGCGGTGGCCGCGGTGAAGCTCGGACCGGACTGGGCGAAGGTCGGGAATGGATTCATTCCGCATGTCACGCAGAACAATCCGACGCTGTACGCGTACTTCGTGATCGGGCTGCTCGGCACGGCCATGTCGCCGTACGAGGTCTACTTCTACTCCTCGGGCGGTGTCGAGTCGGAATGGTCGCCGAAGGACGTCGGTCTCAACCGGGAGAACGCGATCGCTGGGTACGCGCTTGGCGGGACGCTGTCGCTCGCGCTGATGATTGTCGGTGCGACGGTCTTTCTCGGCCACGGGATCTCGCCGCAGCATCTCGGCACGGTGGCCCTCGGCGCCGGCGACCCGCTCGGGAAGATCGGCTTGCTGCTTGCGCTGGTCGGGATCCTGTTCGCGGTCGGGGGCGCGTCGATCGACACGCTTTTCTCGGGGGCATACAACCTGGCGCAGTTCTGCGGATGGGAGTGGGGCCGCTACCGGCATCCGCGCGGGGCGCCGCGCTTCGCTGCCACGT
>DAITAW010000023.1:0-31858 GCA_036824055.1 Gaiellaceae bacterium
TCCGGGTTGCCATCTACGCGCAGGGAAGCTCGCAGCCTGTGCTCGAGCTCGCCGCAACGGAGGTGTCATACGGCTCGGTGCCGTCCAGCGCCGTCGACGTGGCGCCGCCGGCCGGCGCCAAGACGGTCGACCTGAACTCCGCGGCCAAGCCGCAGACCGGCACCGACAAGACGAGCTCCGCAACCGGCCTCGCCGCCGTCCAGGCGGCGGTGGACTTCCCCGTCATCGCTCCCGACACGCTCGTCGGACTGCCGCGCCAGGACGTCCGGACGGTCAAGGGCAACAACGCGCTCGTCGTCTACGGGCAGGGCCTTGGCGCGATCGTCGTCCTCGAGCGCAAGACGGATACGACCGCAGGTCAGCAAGCTGGCCCGATGGCGGCTCTCCCGTCCGTGTCACTCGACGGGCTGACGGGACACGAGCTCGCGACACAACTCGGCACCGCGATCGAGTGGCAGCGAAACGGAGTCTCCTTCGTTCTCGCCGGATCACTGCCGCCCGCCGCCGCGGAATCGGCTGCGCGCGCGCTCAAGTGAGCGACGCGCTTCCGATCTCGACGTCGGGGCTCGTCAAGCGTTACGGCGACATCGTCGCGGTGAATGGCGTCGACCTCACGGTCGAGCGTGGCGACGTGTTCGGGTACCTCGGACCGAACGGTGCGGGCAAGACGACGCTGTTGCGGATGTTGCTCGGCCTGATCCGGCCGACGTCCGGCTCCGCGAAGCTCTTCGGGCGCGATCCACTCGTCGACGGCGCCCGTGCACTCGACGGCGTGGCCGGCTTCGTCGAGGGCCCGCGCTTCTACTCGTATCTCTCGGGGCGAAAGAACCTCGAGCTGCTCGCCGACTACGACGGCGACGGCGCGCGTTCGCGGATCGACGGCGTTCTCGAGATCGTCGAGCTGCGCGACCGGGCCAAGGACCGCGTCGGCGGCTATTCACACGGCATGCGCCAGCGCCTCGGAATCGCCGCTTCGCTTCTGCGCCAGCCGAGACTCCTCCTGCTCGACGAGCCGACCACGGGGCTCGATCCGGCCGGCATGCGCGACATGCGCGATCTCGTCCGCCGTCTCGCAGGAGAAGGCATCACGATTCTGCTCTCGAGCCATCTTCTGAACGAAGTCGAGGACCTGTGCAACCGCGTCGCGATCATTCGGAAGGGCGGCATCGTGTACGAAGGACCGCTGAAGGAGCTCCTGGCGACGGCGGCGACTGGTTATCGACTGCGCGCCACCGATCCCGAGCGGGCACGGGTCGTTCTCCTCTCCCAGCGCGGCGTCGACGGAGTCTCACTCGGCGAGGGCCAGCTTCGGTTCACTGCGGACGAGGAAGCCGTTGCGCGCGCCGCGATCGCACTGGGGCAGGCACGCATCGGCATCACCGCGCTCGTCCCCGAGACCGCGAGCCTCGAAGAGCTCTTCCTCGGGCTGACGGGCGGAGAGTCGTCCGACCACGACCGCGAAGAAGTCGTCGCATGACGGCCGCGGTCGCAAAGGTGTACCGCTGGGAGATCGCCAAGCTGCTTGCGCAGAAGCGGACCTACCTCGGGCTCGGGGCCGCGATGCTCGTGCCGCTGATCTTCGTCGTCGTGCTCGTGATCCAGACGGGTGGCCCGAATGACGTTCCGCTCGGCCGCTACATCCGCGACACAGGTCTGGCGACGCCGTTCGTCGTCCTCTTCTTCATGTCGATCTGGGGCTTCCCGCTCATCACGGCTCTCGTCGCCGGCGACATCGTCGCGTCCGAGAGTCAGAACGGCACGCTGAAGACGATTCTCACGCGCTCGCGCAGCCGGGGTGAGATCTTCGTCGGGAAGATCCTGGCGTCGATCACGTACACGCTCGTGATCGTGTTCGCGATGGGGATCGTGGGCGCCGTCGCCGGAAGCGTCGCCTGGGGCTTCCACCCGCTCACCTCCCTGTCCGGCACGCAGATCTCGGCCCCTCACGGAGTCGCCCTGCTGGCGGGCAGCCTCGCGCTCTACGTCCTCCCACTTGCCGGAATCGCCGCCTTCGCCGTGCTCCTCTCGACCGTCGCGCGGAACAGCGCGGCCGCCGTGGTCGGCGCGTTGATGTGGGCGCTCCTGATGCAGCTCCTCGGAGTGCTGCCCGGAACCGAGGCCGTTCGGCCGTACCTCCTCGGGACGCAGTTCGAAGCGTGGCACGGCTTCCTGCGCATTCCGGCCGACTGGTCGCCGGTGATCCGCGCCGTGTGGGTCTGCGCGTTGTACATCGCGCTGCCCCTAGCGTCCGCCTACGTCGTCTTCCTGCGGCGCGACGTCGCAGGCGACTAGACGCCGCGACTCAAGGCTGTTCCGACGGACCGCGCTCCGGGCCGCCGTTGCCGCGCTCGCGTTCGCGCAGGAAACGCGTGAGCTCCGCCGCGAGTGACTCGCCCGACGGAATATCCTCCTCGTCCTCCAGCAGCTCGGCGCGCTGCTCGAGCTCCTCGACGTACGCCTGAGTCTCTTCGTCGGACGAGACCGCTTCCGTGACCTGTTCGCTGTAGCGCTCCGAGGCCTCCTGAAGCTCGGCCGTGTCGATCGGCGTCCCGAGAATGTCGCCGAGGCGCTGGCAGAGCGCGAGCGCGGCGCGAGGGCTCGGCGCGAGCGAGACGTAGTGCGGCACCGCCGCCCAGAGACTGACCGAGGGAATGCTTGCGTGGTTGCACGCGTCGTGGAGCACACCGACGATGCCGGTCGGTCCTTCGTAGCGTGAGCGCTGCAGCCCCAGACGCTCGACCAGCTCGGCGTCTGTCGCGCCCCCGGTGACCGGCGACGGCCGCGTATGCGGGACGTCCGCGAGCAACGACCCGAGCGTGATCATCATCTCGACACCGAGCTCCCGAGCAAGGTCGACGACCATGCCGGTGAAGGTCTGCCAGCGGAGGTTCGGCTCGATCCCGAGCAGCAGAACGGCGTCGCGATCGAGATCCGGAATCGGCGCGTGGTAGAAGGCATTCTCCGGCCAGTCGATGTGCCGCGTCTGACCGTCGACGAGCGAGACGTGCGGGCGGGTCGCCTGGAAGTCGAAAAAGTTCTCGGGCTCGATGTCGGCGAACCGGTCCGCGTCCCAGATCTTGGCGAGGTAGCTGCCCGCGAGCGAAGCGCCCTGGCCGCCGTCGTTCCAACCGCGAAAAGCTGCGATCAGAACCGGTGCGCGCAGGGTGGGTCGGTCGAGAATGCGGAGTTCGTCAGCGATCGGCGAAGTCTACGTTCGGCCGGAAGAACAGCGTCGCCAGGGCAACCGTGCCGACCCAGACCGTGGCCGCCAGAGAGACGTGTGCGAGCACGAGCCCCCACGGGAGATGCGTTCGCCACTGCAGCTCTCCGAGCCCCATCTGGGCGAGCAGCAGGGCGAACACTGCGGCACCGAGCTTGAAGAGGCGCGGCGCGCGGTCGCGGCGCGACGCGAGGTAGCCAAGGCTGAACAGGAACGTCAGCAGGAAGACCCCCACGAACACCGCATGCACGTAGACGAGGGATGCCAGCCGCCCGAGCCGGTCGATCTTGTCGGCGGCGCCGCCACCGGAATGCGGCCCGGATGCAGTGGCGAGCGACCCGCTCACGATGAGCACGAAGCCGGCGCTCACGAACGCAAGCGCCAACCGTCGCAACTCCAATGGAACGAGCGGCTCGATGCGCCCCACGGCCGCGGCACGGACTTCGAGGGCGAGCATCGTCGCTCCCGCCACCAGCGCGATCGACAGGAGAAGGTGAACCATGACGATCGGCCAACGCAGATCCGTCGCGATCGCGAGCAGACCGATCGGCGCCTGCGCCAGCGTCCCGAGGAAAACCGCGAGCGCGATCCGCCGAACGAACCGCGGCAGCCCCGGCACCCGCCTGATCGCGAGCCACGCGAGTAACGTCACCGCGATCGTCACGCCGCCGACCAGCCGGTTGCCGAACTCGACGAACGCGTGCGCGCTCTTGGCCGGCAGCGGATGTCCCGCTTCGCAGCCGGGCCAGTCCCGACAACCGAGACCCGAGTTGGTCAGACGCACCGCGGCCCCGGTGCCGATGATGAGCCACAGCGCACCGAGCTGCACGAGCATGAGTGGATAGATCCGCGCGGGACTGAGAACGAGCGTCCGCAGCCGAGAGAGCGCCGTGGCCTGGGCGTGCACTGCCCCGAGTCTATTCAGAGCGGATCGAGAATCGCCGGGTAGCCGTCGGCGCCGTCAAACGGCGTCGGCCGAGACCCGAGGAACAGCGGCCGGTCGGCGGCGTTCAGCAGCACCGGCATCATGTCCGGCCCGCGCAAGTGACCGAGGATTCCCTCGGCACACGTCAACTCGCCGAACTCGCTGACGCGGTCGGCCCGCACTCCCGGGCCCGCAACGACGAACGGAACAGGATCGCCGGAGTGGATCACGTCCGGGGAGGCGGGCGTCGCGTGATCGCCGGTGAGGCAGACAATGGCGCGATCGGTCGGCAAATCCGCGAGTGCGGCGTCGAGAGTCTCGATCATCGCCTGCTTCTGTCGAGGGTCCTTCGTATGCCCCGCAGCATCAGCACTCTTGACATGGCAGAACACGAAGGTGTCTCCCGCGTCCAGCCGCTCCCGCGCGAGCGCGACTCTGCCGCGCAGGTCGGCTGCGGCGTCGTCCGTCTCGGCCTCCTCGCGCGCAGCGAGTCCGACGGCGAGAGCGAGCCCGCGCAGGAACGCAGAGCTGGCGACGAAGGTCCCGTGCAACCCGTGCCGCTGCTCGAACGTCGGCACCTCGCTCGGCCTGCCCCACCACTTGAGCGTGATCACGTTGAAGCGCTCGCCTTCGAGCCGGCGGATCACTTCACGGCTCCACTCCTCAGCAGCGCGTGCCGTTCGCTCGGCCTCGGCGACGAGCCCTTGCGGACGGAGCACTGGATGGCGGTCGCGGAAGAACGCGTCACTGTCGGTCACGCGCTCGTCTGCGCCGCCGGAGACACGGAGAACGGCTTCGCCCCGCCACACGTGCGCGAGCGAGAACGTGAGACCGTCGACCGTGATCCCGTCACATGCTTCGACGAGTCGCTCTGCTTCGTCGGCGTCCCGGTCGGGATCGGGCCGCCCGGTGAGCCACCAACCGTCTGCTCGTCGCTCCGCCGGCCGCAGCGCCGCGTACGCGAAGACGTGCTCGGCGCGTACCTCCTGACCGCGTCCGAGAGCCTCGAAGACGGCGCGCCCGGGAAACTCGTCGGGCCGGTAGCCGAGCATCGACCAGTGCGCGACCTCGCTGGAAGGCGCGCGTCCCGGGCCGACCGCGTACAGGACCCCGCAGGACCCCGCAGAACAGAGGCGGTCGAAATTCGGAGTGCTGGCAGCTTCGAGCCCGCTACGACCGCTGAGCGACTCGTGCGCGCGGTCGGCAAGCCCGTCCAGCAGGAAGACGACGATCGGATGCATTCAGACTGGGACGCGCTCCAGCGACCGGATCACGCGGGCGACGCCGGGCGGAACGAGCGACTCCCACTCGGCGCCCGAGTTCAGCGCCGCTCGCACGTCGCTCCCGGAGATCTCCTTGTCGATCCCTTCGTCGAGCACTACGACCTGGTAGCCGGCGTCCCGCATTCGCTCGAGCTTCGTGCCGCCCCACTCCGAGAACAGCCGCAGGTATTGCGTGACCCCCGCCGGGACGTAGGCAGGCCACAGCTCGGGCTCGTTGACCGGAAACGGGATCACGTGCACGCGAATGCCCTCGTCCGCGGCGACGGCCTCGATCATCAGGAGCCGCTCGACGTAGGTGAACGGATTCGACTCGGGCAAGTGACGGAGCGGATCGCTCGGCTCCTCCTTGATGCGCTGCGGATCGGGGTTCGTGATCCCCACGAACACCTCCTCGGATTGCGCGGCCGCGCCGCGCAGGTACTGGAGGTGTCCGTTGTGAAAGGGCTGGAACCGCCCGTGGATCATGCCGGCGGTCACTCGACGAAGACGCCGGCGCCCTCCTCGACGCGACCGATCCTGCGAACGAAGAGCCTGCGCGCTCCGAACTCGGCCTCGAGCGCGGGCCCTTGCTCCGCCGGCAGGGAGACCAGCAGACCCCCCGCGGTCTGCGGGTCATAGCCGAGCGCGGCCAGCGTGTCCGAGAGACCGTCCGTCGCGACGTGCGGAGCAGCGAACTCACGGTTGCGGGGATCACCACTCGTGCGCACGCCTTTCCGCGCGACGTCCAGAGCTCCGTCGATGGCCGGAAACCGCTCCGACTCGAGCCGGATGCAGACCCCGCTGCGGTCGGCGACCTCGTGGGCGTGGCCGAACAGACCGAAGCCCGTGACATCCGTCACGGCATTGGGCTCGAGGGGCCGCAAAACCTCGGCGGCGTCCTTGTTCAGCGTTCGCATCCAGCGAATCGCGCGCTCGAGTTGCATGTCGCCGGCGTGGCCCTTCTTGTAGCCGGTCATGATCAGGCCCGTTCCGAGTGGCTTCGTCAGGAAGACCGCGTCGCCGGGCTTCGCGCCGTTCTTCGGCCAGATCCCGTCAGGGCGAACCGTGCCGACGACGGCGAGCCCGTACTTGGGCTCTGCGTCGCGAATCGTGTGACCGCCCGCCAGCAAGCCGCCCGACGCGCGCACCTGCGCGTCCGCTGCGGCGAAGATCTCCGCGAGCATCTCCATCGGCAGCTCCTCGGGAAACGCAGCGATGGAAAGTGCGAGCAACGGCGTGCCACCCATTGCGAAGACGTCGTTGAGTGCATTCGTGGCCGCGATGGCTCCGTAGTCGCCGGGGTCGTCCACGACGGGCGGGAAGAAGTCGAGCGTGAAGATCAGCGCCCGTTCGTCATCCAACCTGTACACCGCCGCGTCGTCGGCAGGCGCCAGCCCGACGAGCAGGTTCTCCGCCTCCGCGGGAACGAAGCCCGCGAGCAACTGCTCGAGACGAGCCGCCGAATATTTCGCGGCACAACCTCCGCACGAGGCGAGGTCTGTCAGCTTGACGCGTCCTGTTTCGGTATCCAAAGCAGCCCTCCCGAGGTTGAACCGCGAAATGTAGGCCTCTGTGAGCCTTTCGTCTACAGACTGCGGTCGGTTCACCGTTGTTACGCCCTGGTGACCGGTTCTATTCCCGCCACCGGCGGAAAAAGGCCACGGAGGAACCACCCGGTTCCCCCGTGGCTTTCAGGGGAGAGGAGGAGCCTTTCGGTTCCCCCGCGGCCCAGTTCGGCACGGCCGGCGCCGCCCCTTCCGAGTTGGAAAGATGGCTGAATGGAAAAGGCGGCCCTCGTCACGGGAGGCTCTTCAGGTATCGGCCTCGCCATCGCGAGCATGCTGCGCGAGAACGGGTTCGCGCTGACCCTGGCGGCCAGGACCGCCACGAAGGTCGAGGCGGCAGCCGAGCAGCTCGGCGCGCACGCCGTCACCGCCGACGTGGCGAACGCCGAGGACTGCCGTCGCGTCGTCGAGGAGCATCGTGCGCAGCACGGGCGGCTCGACGTGCTTGTGAACTCGGCCGGCGTCGGGATCGCCGGGCCCATCGACGAGCTCGAGACGAAGCACATCGACCTGCAGTTGAACGTGAACTTGCGCGGAACCATGCTCGTGACCGCGGCGGCATTGCCGCTGTTGCGCGAGAGCCGTGGCTTGATCGTGAACCTGGCCTCGATCGCAGGGACGATCCCCTCGCCGGAGCTACCCGTCTACGGCGCGTCGAAAGCTGCGGTGATCCAGTTCACGAAGACGCTGAATCGCGGGGAGGAGAAGCACGGAGTCCGCGCCACAGCCCTCAGCCCGGGATTCGTCGACACGCCCATGGCCCAGTGGGCCCCGATCCCGAGCGAGCAGATGATCCGTCCCGAGGATTGTGCGGAGATCGTCCGCACACTGCTGAGCCTCAGCCCGCACGCACGCATCCCTCATGTCGTGATCGAGCGCGTGAATGCCGAAAGCTTCGGCGCCTAGAAGCGCCGCGACGATCACGGCTGCCCCGGCATGCCCGTCAGGGCGATATCTCCTGCCGCCTAGGCTTGAAAACGCGTCGGCTTCACGCGCTGGCGCGCGAGGAAGCGATCGACGGCTGCTCGATGAACGCGGAGGACGCGGCCGACGCGCACCGCGTCCAACCTCCCGTCGTGGATCAGCCGCCGGATCGTCTCAGGATGCACCCCGAGCTGATCCGCAACCTCGCGAACGCTGACCAGCCCGGACCCTTCGCTTGCTGAAGACACGATCGGGTGCAAGCCTTGCACGTTCTTCAGCGAGGCGCTTCTACTGCAAGAACCGGCGGACCGCCGCTTCGAGCTCGCGAGACGACACCGCTCCCTCGAACTTCGCCTTGATCCGGCCGTTGCGGCCGACGAGAAACGTCCAGGGCTCCGATGGGATGTGCCATTCACGCACCCACTCGTTCTCGCCCTTCCGCGGATCGTTGTCCCGGTAGATCTCGACGTGGATGAAACGAATCGCAGTGCCCTTGAAACGCCGGCGGACCTGGTCGACGACGTCGACGACCGGACCGCACGTCCGGCTCGAGCAATACCGCGGCGTCGCAAAGGTGACCACGAACGGGACGTGGGCTCGCAGCGACTCGGCGACGGAATAGCGCAGGAGCCCTCGGTCGGGTGGGACGCGGGTCGTGAGCTTCGCGACGCGGCCGTGCACGCTCGTGAGCGTCGGGGTGGCGGACGGGTAGGCACGCGAACCAACGGCAGGTGACGCGGAGCGCGCCTTCACGAGCAGGTCGCGAATGCCACCGATCGACACGCGTCCGATCGGTCGAGCAAGGATCGAATACGTGTGCGGCTCGGTCACGTGCACATGCGCCACGTAGAGCGCTGGAGCGTCCGCGACCTTCGATACGCCCGGGACACCGACCCGCTCGAGCTGCGCGATGGTCTCCTGGAACGGCTTCGACGTGACCGAGCGCGCAATCCAGACTCGCGCCCGGGGTGGCGCGATCACGCGCCCGCGGTTGTCGACCACGAGAAAGGAGATCCGAAGATCGCCGGGCGAGTAGTCGCTGGTTCCCGGAATCAAGGCAACGCTCTGCTTGGACTGCTTCCAGAGAGCCGCGAGCGATCCAGGGCTCGGCGCGCTTTGCTCCGAACGGCTCGTCGCAGAGCCACAACCTGCCGCCAACGCAGTCAGCGCAAGGGCGACGAGCAAAACGCGCACGCGCTCACTCTAGATCTCTCCGCCGTCGTGCATCCCGTCGGGCAAGATCTGCAGCAGGGCGGGCAGCAAGGCGGTCGCGATGATGATCGCGAAGACCGCGAAATAGATCAGTCGAGCTCTGGACATGTGGTCACCTCCTTTCGAAAGCTGGGTTAGAAGCGGACGTCTTGCAGCGCGTCGGCGGCCTGGCGGTAGAGCCGGGCGGCGGCCCGGTCATCCCCACGCCGAGCGGCGAGATCGCCCTGGGCGACCCACGCCGACGCACGGTGGCTCCCGGACGAGAGCTGGTCGTACGCGCGCTCGCCGGCTCCGAAGGCCTCCTCGGCCTCGTCGAGCCGATCCTGCTCGAGCAAGGCCCGGCCCAGGACGAGCTGGGCGTTGCCGATCTCGGCGGTCTCGTCGACGCGGTCGCCGAGCAGCTCGAGCGCGTACCGCGCCTGCTCCTCGGCCCGCGCGACGTTGCCGGTGCGCAGGTGGACCTGGGCGATGCCGTTGACCGCGTGCGCAGCCTCCGCGTCGTTTCCGACTTCGAGGGCGATGCGGACTGCGTCCTTGAGAAAGTCCACCGCCTCCTCGGGGTGGCCGAGGAGGAAGTTGATCCCGCCGAGGTTGTTCAGCAGCCGGCCGAGATTCCCCCGATCAGAGAGCTCCTCGTACGCAGCTTTGGCCCGCTCGGCGTATGACCGCGCGAGCACCCAGTGGCCTTCGCGGTCGGCGATGATCGATGCCTGGAAATAAACGTCGGCGGCGGTTCGCTTGTCGTTCAGACCCTCGGCCAGCTCGAGCGCGCGCTCGACGTCCTCCCGCGCAGCCTCGAGGTCGCGGCGACGGCGGTAGCAGCGAGATCTCCAAGCGAGAATGTTGGAACGCAATTGATCGGAGGGAATCTCCGAACGCTCGGCGACCTTGAGCGCCTCGTCGAAGAGCCCGATCGAGGTCTGGATGCTGTTGAGCTTGTAGCGGGCGACCCCAAGCCGGAAGAGCACATCGGCGCGCTCGACGTCCGAGAAGGATGTTGCCTCACTGAGGGCGCGGGCACGCTCGAGGAGCGCAATCGCCTCCCGGACCTCGCCTGCGCGCATCCGCACGGTCGCTTCACCGGCAAGCGCACGTGACTCGAGCTCCGGGATGCCCGTGGCCAGCACCGCGGCGTGGATGCTCTCGAACTCTTCCAGCGCCTCGTCGTTCCGGCGCGCCTCGAGTAGCGCCTCGGCCCTGGCAAGCGCTGCGTCGACACGTCCGCGCTCGTCCGCCGAGACACCGTTGGCCAGAAAGCCGGAGTCGACGCCGAGACGCTGAGCGAGCCAATCGATCGTCTCGCGCGTGGGACGAGTCTTGCCGCGCTCGATCTGGCTTACGTACTCCTTCGAGAACCGCTCGCCCGCCAGATCGGTCTGGGTCATCGCCGCGGCGACACGGAGCTGTCGCAGGCGCTCGCCCAGCCTCAGCCCGGCTTGAGCAGCGAGGGCTTGTTGTTGCTGACGGGTGGCGGTCGAGTCAGACAAGTACTGCTCAGTAGTACGACATGCTTCACCAAACTTCAACGCGTCCTTTTCGGCATCCCCCAAAAAGGTCATGTACGGGGGGAAAACCGGTCAAGTAAGCCTAATACAAATCACTTGACCGAGCTACTTGACATGCCCCGAGAAGGCTCCTAGAGTGAGCCCAGCTTGCAACCGAGCCAGACGCCAGGGTCGGCTGCAGGAGGCGCTTCACCAAGGTGGGATCCGAACAGGGGCGTGGCTGGGCCGCAGAGCCAAGTCCCGGGGAAACCGCCACAGAGGGCGGAGTCGCCTGACAGGAATCGACCCCCGGAGCCGCAGCCGGGGGTCTTCCTCTTTTCAGGGGCCGGCTAGGCCCCGGTCGCCGGCTCCGCCGCAGGCTCATGGCTGACCCGCCGGACTGTCACGACCGAGATGATCGCGCCAAGCAGGACGAGGGCTGCACCGAGATGGACGGCGCGGTGATAGCCGGCCACGAACTCCTCGCGCCACAGCGGATTGAGCGGCGAAACGTTCACGCGCGTGGCGACCAGCGCGCCCATGATCGCGATCCCGAGCGAACCGCCGACCTGGCGCATGCTGTTGATCACCGCCGAGCCCACGCCCGCCTTCGTCACGGGAACGGAGCCCATCGCAGCGGCGGTCGTCGGCGCCATCGTCGTCGCCATTCCGACGCCTCCGACGAGCAGGCCGGGGAGGATGTTCCAGAAAGACGAGCTCGCGTCGAGAGTCCCGAAGAGGAGAAGCGAAACGGCGATCAGAGTCATTCCTGCGCCCATCAGCCAGCGCGCGCCGATGCGGTCCGAGAAACGTCCTGCGGCCGGAGCGACGAGGATGATCAGAAGGGTCAGCGGCAGGAACGTGGCGCCGGTCTCGATCGCGCTGTAGCCGAGGACGCGCTGCAACAACAGCGAGTTGTAGAAGAAGATCCCGAACATCGCCAGGCCGACCAGGAGCATCGCGGCGTTGGCGCCCGCGAACGTCGGGTTGCGGAACAGCGACAGGTCGAGCATTGGCAACCGCTGGCGCAGCTCGAGCAGCACGAAGGCCGCGAGCGCAACCACTGCGATCCCGAACAGGGCAAGAACGCGCGTCGACGTCCACGCGTGACTGTTCGTCTCGATCAGCCCGTACGTGAGCGCGAAGAGACCGATGGCCGAAGTGATCAGCCCGGGTAAGTCGAGTCTCTGCTCTTTCGACGTGTCTTTCGTCTCGTCGATGAACACTCGAGCCGCGATCACGCCGAGCACGCCGACCGGGACATTGATGAAGAAGATCCAGCTCCAGTTCACCTTCTCCGTCAGCAGTCCGCCGACGATGGGGCCGATGGCGAGGGCAAGCGCGGACACGCCGGCCCAGATGCCGATGGCGGTCCCTCTCTGGCGCGGCGGGAAGGTTGCGGTGATGATCGACAGCGTCGCCGGGTTCATCATTGCGGCGCCGACACCCTGCACCGTGCGCGCGGCAATGAGCGATGCGGCTCCACCTGCGAGGCCGCACCACAGCGACGCCCCGGTGAAGACCACGAGACCCGCGATGAAGATCGTCCGGCGGCCGAGCAGGTCGGCGAGCTTCCCTCCGGTCAGAAGCAGCACGCCGAAGGTGAGGGCATAGGCGTTCACCACCCACTCCAGCTCGGAGATGCTGATCCCGAGGCTCTTCTGGATCGACGGCAGTGCGACGTTCACGACCGTGTTGTCGAGCATGATCATGAACAGGCCGACCGCCACCGCGGCGAGCGTCCACCACTTGCGGTTCTCCGCGGTGAAGAGCCGAGCACGCATTCCGAAGAGGTTAGAGCACTACCCCCTTCCTACGTCGGACCGCTACCCGTACCCTTCGCGCGTGTCCGAGTTCATCTGGAGCCCGAGCCCCGAGGACGTCGAGAGCGCAAACGTGACGAGGCTCGCACGCAGGCTCGGAGTGGAGCGCTACCGGGACCTTCACCGCATTTCGGTCGACGAACCGGACCGCTTCTGGCCCGCGGTCATCGACGATCTCGGGCTCGAGTTCTCCGAGCCCTGGGAGCAGGTGGTGGACACCTCCCGAGGCAGAGAGTGGGCCACCTGGTTCACTGGCGGCAAGCTGAATCTCGCGTGGAACTGCGTCCACAGGTGGGCCGCCGGCGAGTTGGCGGAGCAGGAGGCCGCGGTCTGGCAGGGCGAGGACGGAAGCCGGCTCTCCCTGACGTGGCGCGAGCTCTCCGACGCGGTCTTCCGACTGGCCGAAGGCCTGGCGTCGATCGGCATCGGCGAAGGCGACGCGGTCGGCATCTTCCTGCCCATGTCGCCGCAGGTGGCGATCGCGTCACATGCGTGCGCGCATCTAGGCGCCGTTCAGGTTCCGATCTTCTCCGGCTTCGCGCCCCCGGCAATCGCCGCTCGCCTTGCCGACGCGAAGGCGAAGGCGCTGATCACAGCCGACGGGTCGCTGCGGCGCGGGCAGATCGTGCCGATGAAGGAGATCGCCGACGAGGCGCTCCGATCTGCAACGACCGTCGCCCACACAGTCGTCTGGCGGCGACTCGGGCTCGGCGACGTGCCCATGACCAGCGGGCGCGACCGCTTCTGGGACGAGCTCGTCGAGAACACGTCCGGGGATCTGGCCCCGAGACAGGTCGATTCGGAACATCCGTACCTGCTCGCGTACACCTCCGGCACGACCGGAAAGCCAAAGGGGGCGCTGCACGTCCATGCGGGCTTCCTCGTCTCGATTGCGCGCGAGGTCGCGTACCAGACGAACGTCAAGCCCGGAGACCGCATTCACTTCGCCACGGACATGGGCTGGATCATGGGCCCGTGGACGGTGGTCGGCGGCGGCGCGTCCGGAGCGACGATCGTGTACGCCGAAGGTGCGCCCGACTTTCCGGCCGATCGGATCTGGAACCTGATCGAGTCCGAGCGCGTGACGATGCTCGGCGTCTCCCCGACATTGGTGCGGGCGCTGATCCCCAAGGGCGACCCGCAGGCGGACATGTCCACCTTGAAGGCGATCTGCACGACGGGCGAACCGTGGAACCGCGATCCGTACCACTGGCTGTTCGAGAAGGTCGGCGGCGGCGGCACGCCGATCATCAACTGCTCCGGCGGGACCGAGGTCGGCGCTTGCTTCCTGACGACGTGCTTGACGGAGCCCGTCAAGCCGGTCGCGCTCGGCTTCCCGGCGCTCGGTCAGGACATGGACGTCTTCGGACCGGACGGCACGCCGTTGCGCGGCGACGTCGGCGAGCTCGTGTGCAAACGGCCGTGGCCCGGGATGACGCGCGGAGTCTGGGGAGACGAGCAGCGCTACCTCGACGCGTACTGGCGGCGGTTCCCCGGAGTGTGGACGCACGGCGACTGGGCGTCGATCGACGACGACGGCTACTGGTTCCTGCACGGCCGCTCCGACGACACGCTCAACATCGCGGGCAAGCGAATCGGCCCGGCGGAGCTCGAGTCTGCTGCAGTGGCGCATGCCGCGGTTGCCGAAGCCGCCGCGATCGGGGTCCCGCACGAGGTGAAGGGCGAGGTCGCCTGGATCTTCTGCGTGCTCAAACCCGGCTGGGATGCCACGCCGGCCGTCGCGCTCGAGATCTCTGCCGCGGTCACGGACGAGCTCGGCAAGGCGTTCAGGCCGGGCCGGATCGTGTTCGTCTCGGCGCTTCCGAAGACTCGCAGCGCGAAGATCGTCCGGCGGGCCGTCCGGGCCCGAATCCTGGGCAAGGAACCGGGCGACCTTTCCTCCCTGGAGAACCCGGAGGCCCTGGACGAGATCGCCGAGGCAGCCGCTCGATCCTGATTTCCAGTTCTCGACGCATACGCGTACGAAGAACGAACCTGAATGTAAATTTCCCAGCAGGAAGGCGCAGGATCAGCCGCGAAAGGGCATTAGGTAGGACGACCGCGCTTGGTGCTTGCTGTCACCCTCACCGCGTTCGTACTTGGCTTGGCCACGCCGTCGGGAGCGGTACCTCACGCCTCCGACTCGGCAGCCCTGGCAGCCGTGGCGTCGTCGTGCGCAGGCGCAACGAGCGCCGGCGGGGACGAGCACTCGCGGCTCGAAGCGATGTACTGCGGCATCAACGCCGTGCGACGCGCGTACGGCCTCGGGTTCGTCAGGGGCAGCGTGCCGCTCAACCGCTCGTCGCTGCTGAAGGCTGACGCCGTACGAAGATGCGGATTCACGCACACGCCTTGCGGCATGTCGTTCACGCGCACGTTCCAGCAAGCCGGCTACCTTCCGGCCCGCGCGTTCGGCGAAAACCTCGCGTGGGGACAGGGAGAGCTCGGCTCGCCGTTGCACACGCTCCAACTCTGGCTCAACTCGCCGCCCCATCGCGCGAACCTGATGGCACGCCGGTGGCGAGATCTCGGAATCGCGTTCGAGCGCGGCCACATGTTCGGCCGTGACGGCGTTGCGCTCTGGGTCATGCAGTTCGGGCAGCGACGCTGAGGTAGTTTTCGACTGAGAGGCGCAAACAGCTAGACTGAGCCGGTGCGCCTCGCATTGGCCCAGATCAACCCGGTCGTCGGCGATCTCGAGGGCAACCGTGCCCTGATCCTCGAGCGGCTCGCCGAAGCGAAGGGCCAATCCGCCGACCTCGTCGTCTTCCCTGAATTGGCCGTGACCGGCTATCCGCCGGAGGATCTCCTGCTCCGCCCCGGGTTCATCCGCGCGGCGGAGGAGTCCGTGGAGAAGATCGCGCGGGAGGCTCGAGGCGCGACCGTGCTCGTCGGCGCCCCCCACTTCGATCGCGACCTCTACAACGCGTGTTACGTCTGTTCCGGCGGCGAGGTCAAGGCGGTGTACCGCAAGCGCTTCCTGCCGAACTACGGCGTGTTCGACGAGGACCGCTACTTCGCACCGGGACGTGACCTGGTTCTGCTCGAGCACGGCAAGACCCTCGTCGGGCCGACGGTGTGCGAGGACATGTGGCAGCCGGGCCCCCCCGCGACCGACCTCGCGCTCGCCGGCGCAGAGCTGCTCGTCAACATCTCGGCATCGCCGTTCTACGTCGGACGCCCGGACGAACGCGAGGAGATGTTCGTGACGCGCGCGCGCGACAACTCCTGTTTCGTCGCGTTCTGCAACACGGTCGGCGGCCAGGACGAGCTGATCTTCGACGGCCACTCGTGCGTGCTCGACGACGAGGGAAACGTGCTCGCACGCGCACCTGGTTTCGAGGAAGCGCTGCTCGTGGTCGACATCGAGCCGCAGGAGGTGATCGGCCGCCGCCTGAGCGACGTGCGCCGTCGCGCCCTGGCGCGCGAGCGCGAAGAGGTTCCGCCTGTCGAGATCATCCATGTCGGGTCTCCCGGACCGTCCGGCAACGGCACCAAAGCAGTCGGCGAGGTCGTCCCGTTCGTCGACGAGATCGAGCAGATGCGGCGCGCGCTCGAGCTCGGGCTAGGCGACTACGTCGGCAAGAACGGGTTCCGGGAAGTCGTCGTCGGCGTATCGGGAGGGATCGACTCCGCCGTGACCGCCGCCCTCGCGGCGGAGACACTCGGACCGGAGCACGTGCAGTGCGTCTCGATGCCGTCGCGCTACTCCTCGGAAGCTACGCGCACAGATGCCCGGCGGCTCGCCGAGAGTCTGGGGTGTCCGTTCATGGAGATTCCGATCGGCAAGATCGTCGACGCGTTTCGGGGCGCGCTCGAGGAAGCGTTCACCGGGACGGAACCGGACCTGGCTGAAGAGAACATCCAGGCGCGGGCTCGCGGCGTCCTGCTGATGGCGCTGTCGAACAAGTTCGGCTGGATGCTCGTCGCGACGGGCAACAAGTCCGAGCTCTCGGTGGGTTACGCGACCCTCTACGGCGACATGGCCGGCGGCTTCGCTCTCCTGAAGGACGTCTACAAGACGGACGTGTTCCACCTCGCGCGCTATCTCAACGAGAGAGCCTGTCGCGAGTTGATTCCGCAGAGCATCATCGACCGTGCGCCGAGCGCAGAGTTGCGCGACGACCAACTAGACGAGGACTTTCTGCCGCCGTACCCGAAGCTCGACGAAGTGCTCGAGCAGTACGTCGAGCACGACCGCACCCTCGAAGAGCTGTCCGGCGACGGCTTTGATCGCGACGTGGTCGAACGGGCGGTCGCAATGGTCGACCGCGCCGAGTACAAGCGGCGTCAGGCGCCGCCCGGAGTCAAGCTGCGGCCGAAGGCCTTCGGCCGCGACCGACGAACACCGATTACGAACCGCTGGCGCGGCTGAGCTCTTCGAACCAGCGCAGCCGCTCTTCCCAGGGGACGGCGGCGTTCGCAGGCGACGTCGACGGGAGGACGAACACGTGTGTCTCGCCGAGTCGGCGCGGCTGCACGCCGAGTTGCGGGCGCTCGTTGAATGCTCCGCGGTACGCCTCCTTGCCGACGAACCCGATCCAACTCGGCTTCAGCTCTTCGGCGATTCGGCCGAGTCGATCCGCAGCGCCGGCGAAATCCGCTCGGCGGAGATCGCCGGAGCCGGGAGTCGTGCGTGCAGCCGCGTTCGTGACACCGATCCCGTAGGTCAAGAGCTCGAACTGCTCGGCGGGCTCGAGCAGGCGCCGCGTGAATCCGGCCGCATGCAACAGGCGCCAGAAGTCGTTGCGCGGATTCGCGAAATGGGCCTGCGCCGCCGCCGAGACGCGACCCGGGTTGATGCCGCAGAAGAGCACCCGCAGTCCGGGAGCCAGGACGTCGGGAATGGCCGATTCAGGCGGCTTCGGGCTCGACGTGCTCGTGCGGGTCACGGGCGTCGAGGAACTCCTCGAAACGCACGCGGAGCGCCTCGCCTTCGACCCCCCGCTCCCGGCGGGCGCGTCGCGGCTCGAGCCTCACGATTCGGACCGTGTCGTCCCAGCCGCCGTAACACCTGGCGTAGCACTCAGCCTCGCTGAGCGGCCGCAGACGTCGCATGGCCAGACATTACGCCGCACTCCGGACGGTTCCTGCCACGCTGGCAGGATAGGAGCATGGCCGTTCAGGCGAAGGAGTTCCGGTACACGATCGAGCTCGACCGCGCGGGCCAGGTGACCGCGGGCGGCGCCTCCCCGCTCGACCTCGACGTAGCCTGGACTCCAGAACATCTGGTCCTCGCCGGCCTGGCTCGCTGCACCTTGCAGAGCCTGCGCTTCCACGCCGAACCGAAGGGGATCGACTTCGTCGCGAACGCATCCGCATCCGGGATGGTGACCCGTCGCGCCTCGGACGGCCGTTACGCGTTCGTCGAGATCGACGTGGAGCTCGAGCTGGAACTGGAACCGGTGCCGCCGGGCGAGGAGCTCGCCGCGCTGCTCGCGAAGGCGGAGCGGGACTGCTTCGTCGGCGCATCGCTCCAGCCGTCACCGCGATACCACTGGAGCGTGAACGGCGCCGCTCTCTAGCTTGTGGCTCAGAGCCACAAGCCCATTTATCGCCCCGCCTCCCGGATGCGCTCCGCGACGTCGTAGGCGTCGACGACCGGCTCCGCATGAAGTCGTAGTGGGCGTCGTAGAGGATCTGGCGGATCTCGTCGCGCCGTGCACGCTCCGCGTCCTCTTCCTCTCGATGGGCCACGATGTACCGGCGCAGATGCACATAGCTCGGCTTCGGCAAGCCGAGTTCCGCGGCTGCGATGCCAACCCGCCGCGAGATCTCGGCCATGGATTCCGCTCGATCGTCTAGCGCCCGGACGGCTTCGAGAATGCGACGGTCATAGCGCGGAGCGATCTCGACCACGCGAGCAGCATCGCCTCGAGCTCGTCGCGCCTCTGTGGCGATTCTGTTCCGAAAGACGATTCGTGGCTCAGAGCCACAAACTCCAGGTTCGTTAGGACCGCTCGAGCGGGGACATCGTCAGACCGTGGCCTTGCAGCTGCTGCCAGTAGTGCTCCGCGACTTCCTTGTGTCCTGACCAGACGATCGCGCGGCCGCTCGAGTGGATCCGGTCGGCGATCCTCAGCCCCTGGTCATAGGAGACGTCGGGGATCGTCGACGACAGGGCCGAGGCGACGCCCTGGAAGGTGTTGTGATTGTCATTCAGCACGATGACGTTCCACGGCGCGCCGAGACCCGTCCCCGTGCCGTGATCGATCCGCTCTTTGCTCGCCGGGGACACGCACCAATCGTAGTAACGTCTTCGCCGGTGTCCACCGTCACCTACGACGTCGAGGCCGTCCGCAGCCGCTACTCGGCTCTCCGCCAGCCGCTGGCCTTTTTCGACGGGCCCGGTGGGACACAGGTGCCCGACGAGGTCATCGATGCAGTCTCCCGCTACTACAGGGAGTCGAATGCGAACGTCAGCGGTCCCTACGAGACGAGCCGCAGGACGGAGGCGCTCGTCGAGCAGGCACGAATCAAGGCCGGCGACTTCCTGGGCTGCACGCCCGACGAGGCGATCTTCGGCGCCAACATGTCGACGCTTGCATTCGCACTGACACGCACGGCCGGCCGCGAATGGCGTGAGGGTGACGAGATCCTCGTCACCAGGCTCGACCACGACGCGAACGTGTCTCCATGGCTCGAGCTCGCGCACGACAAGGGGCTCCACGTTCGCTTCGTCGACATCAACGACGACACGACTCTCGATCTCGGCGATCTCGAGCGGCAACTCTCGGACCGCACGCGCGTGGTCGCGTTCCCGGTCGCATCGAACGCCGTCGGCACGGTGACGGACGTCAGGCGCATCGTCGAGCTCGCACATGACGCCGGTGCGCTCGCCTGGGCGGACGCCGTTCACTACGGCCCGCACGGGCCCATCGACGTCGTCGAGTGGGGCGTCGACGTGCTCATCTGCTCGCCGTACAAGTTCTTCGGCCCGCACCTGGGCCTCGCGTTCGGCCGCGCGGAGCTGCTCGGAGAGTGGCGCCCGTACAAGGTGCGACCGGCGTCCGACACGCCCCTGGGCCATCGGTTCGAGACCGGCACGCTCGCGCACGAGCTGCTCGCGGGCTTCGTCGCCGCCGTCGAGTACATCGAGTCGATCGGCTGGGACGCGATCACGACCTACGAGCGCACCCTCGGCGAGCGCCTCCTCGCCGGCCTACCCGACAAGGTCACGCTCTACGGACTACCGACGATGGACGGACGAGTGGCGACCTTCGCGTTCAACATCGAGGGCGTCCCGACGCGCGAGGCGGCCACGCGCCTCGGCGCTGCGGGTTACGCGGTGTGGCAGGGCAACTATTACGCGGTCGAGGTGATGAAACGGCTCGGCCTCGAGGACAGCGGCGGCGCAGTTCGCGCCGGCATCGTCCACTACAACACCGCCGACGAGGTCGACGGCCTGCTCGCCGAGATCGAGCGGCTCTAGCGGGCGCCGGCCCAGCGAGTCGCCGCGCTGGCACGGGCGAAGCTGCGCTCGACGTTGTCGTCCACCGTCAAGACGACGGGTCCGTGGACGATCAGATGCTTGTCGGCCCGCTCCTTGAGCAGGTCGGTGTAGAAGCCGTGCACGAGCCATTCCCGTCCCGGCGCGACAGCGGTGCGCATGCGCAGCCGGACGAGCCCCGGCGCCAGGTCGTCGATCTGGTGGATGGCCGGTCGGCGAATGAACGTCGTCGGACCTTCCGGCAGGATCGCGGCGACGTGCTCGACGAGCACCTCGGCGGCCTCCCTGCTGCTCGCGACGAGCTCGATGTCAAACTCTTTGACGCCACCCGGCAGGACGCGGACGGCCGCGATCTGCGAGTTGTGGATGTTGATGATCTCGCCGTCGAGCGAACGAAGCTTCGTCCGCCGCAGAGAGAGATCCTCGACGATCCCCTGCACCTCCAGCATCGGGATCGCGATCGTGTCGCCGACGGAGTACCACCGCTCGACGAACATGTTGAAGCCGGCGATGATGTCCATGAGCATCCGCTGCGCGGAGAAGCCGACAAGGATGAGGATGAAAGATGCGCCGGCCACTGCGGTCAGGCGGCCGAACCCGCCGGTCAGCTGGGCAGCCGTCAGAACGAGAGCCGTCGCGAAGGCGATATAGGCGATGCCGGTCCGGATCACCGCGACGCTGGTTTCACGCCGTTTGAGCTCGACGATCTTGGCGCTCAGGTCTCCGCTGGGGGCCCGATGCCTGCGATCGGACCAGGCCATGACCTTCCTGGCGACGATGGCGCTCAGGCGGGACACGGCCCAGGCGGCCGCGAAAAGGAGGATGATGGTGAGGGCGTTGAGCATCTGTTACAAGGTTTCCTTCCAATCAAGGTATCGACAGGGATCTCGCTGTCACAAGCCCCCATCCGAATCTTTACCGCGCCTTAACCCCATTGACTCCCGTTGAGCTCCTCCAGCAGCTGATCCGGTTCGACACGACCAACCCGCCGGGGAACGAGGCGGAGTGCATCGGGTTCGTCCGGAACCTGCTCGAAGCGGCGGGCTGCAAGACCGAGACCTATGCCAAGGATCCGGCGCGGCCCAACCTCGTCGCGCGACTGCAGGGGGCCGGGGACAGTCCGCCGTTACTCCTTCAGGGCCACGTCGACGTCGTGACGACCGCAGGGCAGAACTGGGAGAGGCCGCCCTTCGGCGGAGACCTCGTGGCCGACGAGGTCTGGGGTCGAGGCGCCATCGACATGAAGGGGGCGGTCGCGATGTTCGTGTCCGCGTTCGTCCGCGCAGCGCGGGGAGAGCTCGAGCTGCCGGGCGACGTGCTCCTCGTGATCCTGAGC
Organism: Gaiellaceae bacterium; assembly: GCA_036824055.1. GTDB lineage: Bacteria > Actinomycetota > Thermoleophilia > Gaiellales > Gaiellaceae > 3-1-20CM-4-69-9. The sequence continues at coordinate 21,202 of DAITAW010000023.1, forward strand.
GACGAAGAGAACGGCGGCGACTTCGGGGCGAAGTTCCTGGTGGAGGAACATCCCGAGCTGTTCACGGGCGTCCGCCACGCACTCGGCGAGGCGGGCGGAATCTCCCAGGTCATCGCGGGAAAGCGCTTCTATCCGATTCAGCTCGGCGAGAAGCAGATCTGCTGGCTGAAGGCGACCGTCCGGGGCCCGGGCGGCCACGGCGCCATGATCCACCGCGACGGGACGATGGCCCGGCTGGCGCGGATGCTGGACGACCTGAATCGCAAGCGGATGCCGATTCACGTCACGCCGATCGTGCGCGAGATGATCGAGACGATCGCCGCCCATCTACCGAGGCCGAAGCGTGACCTGATGCTCGCGCTCCTCAAGCCGGCGGTCGCAGACCGCGCGCTGCCGAAGCTCGGGCCGAAGCTGCGCTGGCTCGAGACCCTGCTGCGCAACACGGTCAACGCGACGATCGTTCGCGGCGGCGACAAGGTGAACGTGATCCCGGCGCAGATCGACCTCGAGCTCGACGGACGCCTCCTGCCGGGCTTCACACCCGACGACCTCATCGGCGAGCTGCACGGAATCGTCGGGGACGACATCGAGGTCGAGCTGGTACGGCACGATCCCGGCCTCGCAGAGCCCGACCTCGCTCTCTTCGACATGCTCGCCGGCGTCTTGCGCGAGCTCGATCCCGCTGGCATCCCGATGCCGCTGCTCCAGGGTGGCGTCACGGACGGCCGGTTCTTCGCGCAGCTCGGGATCCAAACCTACGGCTTCATGCCGATGCGCCTGCCGGCCGACTTTCCGGTCCTCAAGATCGTCCACGCCGCCGACGAGCGCATTCCGGTGTCGGCCCTCGAGTTCGGCACCGAGGCCGTGACGCGAGTGCTGCGGCGATTCTGATGGCCGACAAGGACTACTCGGCGACCTCACTCGCAACGAAGCTCGGGGCGAAGCCGGGTGTGGAGGTGCTCGTCTTCTTCACGACGAGCCGGGCCGAGCTGCAGCACCGGTTCGCGGCCCTGAAGAAGACGCTGGCTCCGGCGGACGGCCTCTGGATTGCCTGGCCCAAGAAGGCCGCGAAGATCGAGACCGACCTCGATTTCCCGGCGGTGCAGGAGATCGGGCTCGCCGCCGGCCTGGTCGACAACAAGAGCGCTGCGATCGACGGCGATTGGCAGGCGGTCCGCTTCGTCTACCGCAAGAAGGATCGCCCTCGATAGCATCGCCAGGGCCGTGAGCAGCTTCAACCTCCAGAACCTCGACAACGGGCTGCGCGTCCTGACCGCGCCGATGGACTCGGCTCAGTCGGTGACCTGCGCGATCATGCTCGCCGCCGGGTCGCGCTACGAGACGCCCGAGACCAACGGCATCGCCCACTTCGCCGAGCACATGTTCTTCAAGGGGACGGAGCGAAGGCCGACCGCACGCGACATCTCCATGGAGATCGACGGCATCGGCGGCGAGTTCAACGCTTTCACCGGCAAGGAGTACACCGGGTACTACGTCAAGTGCGCTGCGGAGTCGCGCGACATCGCCCTCGACGTGCTCGTCGACATGCTGCGCCACTCCAAGTTCGACCCCGACGAGATCGACCGCGAGAAGGGCGTGATCATCGAGGAGATGAACATGTACTACGACACGCCGCGCGACTTTATCGGCGGCGTGTACGAGGAGCTGCTGTACGGCGACCAGCCCCTCGGGTGGGACATCATCGGCCGCAAGGAGACGATTCGCGGCGCAAAGCGCGAGACGTTCGACGGCTACGTCGATCACTGGTACAAGCCTTCGAGAATGGTGGTCGGAGTCGGCGGGAAGATCGGCGACGGGCTCCACGAGCGTGTCCAGGAGCTGCTCGGAGACCTGGCGGAGGCGGAGACCGGACGGCCCGAGCCGGTCAAGGTGGATCCGCACGACCACGCGCACGTCAAGCTGCACACGAAGACTTCCGACCAGGCGCACATCTGCCTCGGCGTGCACAGCTACCCGCTGGAGCATCCCGATCGCTACGTGCTGCAGGTGCTCTCGACGGTGCTCGGCGGCGGGATGTCGTCACGCCTCTTCACCGAGGTGCGCGAGCGGCGCGGACTTGCCTACTACGTCTATGGGGTGAACCACAGCTACACGGATGCCGGCTCGCTCTACGCGCAGGCAGGGGTCGACATCAACCGCATCGACGACGCCGTCAGCACCATCGCGGCCGAGTTGCGCAAGATCGCCAAGGAGGCCGTGCCTGCCGCCGAGCTCGAGAAGGCGAAGAGCTTCGCGAAGGGCCGATTCGTCCTCCAGCTCGAGACCTCGCAGGGCCTGATCATGTTCGGCCTGCGTCGCGAGGTGCTGGAGAGCAGAACGCCGGATCCGGAAGAGATCCTCGCCGAGCTGGACAAGGTGACCGCCGAGGACGTCGCGCGCGTCGCCGCCGACCTGATCGAGACGCAGGGACTGAATCTCGCCGTGATCGGCCCATTCGACGATCCGGACCGGTTCGAGAAGCTGCTCGCCTGAGCGTGCGCTATCTCGTGGGCGCATGCTGTCTTGCGCTCGTAGCCGCCGGATGCGGCAGCAGCGGGAAATCGTCGGCGACGACCAAGCCGACGACTACGAACGTGACCACGACGACCGCGGTCACCGTCAGCGGAAGGTACCGCTACTCGCCGAAGATCATCCGCAGCTTCATGCGAAGTTGCACGCAGGGGAACGCGGTGAAGGAGAATTACTGCGCCTGCGTGCTCGACAAGCTCTCGAACAGCGTCTCGACCCGGGACTTCGCCCGCATCGCACATACCGGTAAAGCGGTCCCGCGAGTCGCGAGGGCGATCAGGCGGGCGACCGCCTCCTGCAAAGGAACGAGCTGACTCAGTCCTCGCCGGGGTCGGTCGCCGCGCGCTCCTTGATCTCCTCGACGACGGTTGGATCGGCAAGCGTCGTGGTATCGCCGAGCGTGCGCTTCTCCGCGACGTCCCGCAGCAGGCGCCGCATGATCTTGCCGCTGCGCGTCTTCGGAAGCTCCGGCGCGAACACGATGTTCGCGGGCTTCGCGATGGGGCCAATCTTTTTCGCGACGTGGTTCCGCAGCTCCTCGAGCATCTCGACGCTGCCCTCCTCGCCGCCCTTGAGCGTCACGTAGGCGACGATCGCCTGGCCGGTCCGCTCGTCCTTCCGGCCGCAGACCGCCGCCTCCGCCACCTTCTTGTGGTCGACCAGCGCGCTCTCCACTTCGATCGTCGAGATGCGATGGCCCGAGACGTTCATGACGTCGTCCACGCGGCCCAAGAGCCAGAAATCTCCGTCCTCGTCGATCCTGGCGCCGTCGCCCGCAAAGTAGACGTCTTCGTACTTCGACCAGTACGTGTCGCGGAACCGCTGCTCGTCCTTGTAGATCCCGCGCAACATCGCCGGCCAGGGCCGCTTCAGCACGAGGTAGCCGCCGCCGGGCCCGACCTCGTCGCCGCTCTCGCTGAACACAGCCGCCTCGACGCCGGGAAACGGCTTCGTCGCGGACCCCGGCTTGGTCGTCGTCACCCCCGGCAGCGGTGTGATCAGGATCATGCCGGTCTCGGTCTGCCACCAGGTGTCCACGATCGGAGTGCGGTCGCCGCCGATGTGCTCGCGGTACCAGATCCACGCCTCCGGATTGATCGGCTCGCCGACGCTACCGAGGAGGCGCAACGACGAGAGGTCGCGCGTCTGCGCGTGCTCCGGGCCCCACTTCATGTGCGAGCGGATCGCAGTCGGCGCCGTGTAGAGGATGTCGACCTTGTAGCGCTCGATGATCTCCCACCAGCGCTCGGGATTCGGATAGTTCGGAACGCCCTCGTACATCACACCTGTCGTTCCGTTCGCGAGGGGGCCGTAGACGATGTAGCTATGTCCGGTCACCCAGCCGACGTCGGCCGCGCACCAGTAGACGGAGTCAGGCTTGACGTCGAAGATGTAGTGGTGCGTCGCCGCGACGCCGACGAGATAGCCGGCCGTCGTGTGCACGATCCCCTTTGGCTTCGCGGTCGTCCCCGACGTGTAGAGGAGATAGAGCAGGTCTTCCGCGTCCATCGGCTCTGGGGGCGCAGAGCTCGGATCGTCGTCCTGTCCGTCAACCAGCTCGTGCCAACACGCGTCGTGTGAAGGATCGAACGGGACGTCGTCGCCCGTCCGCCGCAATACGACGACCTTCTTCACGGTCGCCGCCTGCGCAACGGCTTCGTCGGCATTCCGCTTCAGCGGCACCCTCTTCCCGGCGCGCCAGCCCTCGTCCTGCGTGATCAGCACCTCACACTCCATGTCGTTCATGCGATCCGACAAGGACTCGCTGGAGAAGCCTCCGAACACGACGGTGTGCGGCGCTCCGAGTCGAGCGCAGGCGAGCATCGCGATCGGCAACTCGGGAACCATGCCCATGTAGATGCCGACCGGCGTCCCCTTCTCGACGCCGAGGCTCTTCAGCCCGTTCGAGAAGCGCACGACCTCGCGCTGCAGGTCGGCGAAGGTGATCGTGCGCCGCTCGTCCTGCGGCTCGCCCTCCCAGAAGTACGCGACCTTGTCGCCGTTGCCGGCCTCGACGTGCCGATCGACGCAGTTGAAGCAGACGTTGAGCTTCCCGCCGAGATACCACTTCGCGTACGGCGGCTCCCATTCGTAGAGCTTGGAGAAAGGCTCGAACCAGGTGACGCGGTTGCGGCCCTCTGTCTCCCAGAGCTCCTCCCAGTCGCGCTCGTAGATCTCGGGCTGGGCGTTGGCCTGCTGCGCGAACTCGGGATCAGGCGCGTAACGACGCTCCTCCAGGAGCATCGTGTCGATGGTGTTGGTCACGGCTGGAGGTCGTACGGGTAATCCGTCAGGACCTCGTAGCCGTCCTTGGTGACCAGAACGAGATCCTCGAGGCGCAGGCCGCCAACGCCGGACCGGTAGAGGCCCGGCTCGATCGTGACGACGTCGCCGGGAACGAGGTCGTGGCCGATGCGTCCCATCGACGGCAGCTCGTGCACCTCGAGCCCCACGCCGTGACCCAGGCTATGGAAGAACCCGTCGTGAAGCACCTCCCCCGGCTCCTTGTTGAGCTGGGTCTTGTACCCGGCGTTGTGGAAGATGTCGCAGACCTCCTCGTACAACCTGCGGGTGTTCACCCCGGGCTTGACTCCCGCAGTGGAGGTGTCGAGCGCCTCCTTGACGAGCCGGTGCCACTCCTTCACCTCGTTGGGCGGTTCGCCGACGACGTACGTGCGCGTCATGTCCGCATAACAGCCGGTCGCTTTGTCCCTCGGGTAGAGATCGAAGACGATCGGCTCGTCCGGGCCAATCTGGCCGGAGCCGAGATCGTGACCGACCGCCGTCTGCGGGCCATGCGACACGATCATCTCGTTGCCCTCGACCTCGTGGTCGGCGAACACGTCCTCGATGATGCGCTTCAGGCGCTCGCAGGTGAGCGGTTCGCCGTCGACCTCGAGACCGGCGCCGTTCGGTCGGGCACGGCGCAGCAACTCGCGCGATGCGTCGAGCGCCGCCTCGCAGGCCTTTTGCGCATTGCGAATCCCACGCAGCTCGGTCTCGTTCTTCGAGCGACGGCGGTTGTCGAAAAGGGCACGGTCGACGACGAGCTCGATCCCGTTCGCACGGAGGTGGTCCGCGTGCCCGATCGGGAAGCTCTCGGGGACGCTCGCGTGCTCGATCCCGAGCTCCCGGCAGGCCCGGACGGCGAGCTCGAGCATCACCTCCCAGCTCTGCAGTCCCTGCGTGAAGAGCTCGTCGGAGCCGAGGTCCTCGAACGGGACGATCTCCAGCTCCGGCGCGTCCTTTCGGACCCGTGGGATCTCGAGTGAGTGCAGGACCACGATGCGCCGGTCCCCTTTCTCCGCGTAGAGAAAGGGATCCGGAATCGGCAACGGGACCTCGTGGCGCAGCTCGGGCGAACGAACCGTGTCGCCGTAGATCAGCACGTCGGGCACGGGTCGAATCCTAACCCGGCGCTACCCAGACGGAGACAACAGGCTCCTGCATACACTCCGAAGGGTGGACGACGCGCTTCAGCGTGCCCAACGGCTGATGTCTCAATGGGACGACGAGCTGCGCAAAGAGCTGCCCAAGGGCGCCGACATCTTCGATGCGCACACGCATCTGGGCACCGACATCGACGGCATGGTCGGGATCTACGACGACCTCGAGCGCGGGATGGACAAGTACGGGATCTCCCGCTGCTTCATGTTCTGCCTGGACGAGCCCGACCGGCACCCCGGGTTCCACGCAGGCAACGAAAGGACGCTGGAGTTCGCCCGGCAGTCGAACGGGAGGATGATCCCCTTCGTCCGCCTCGATCTCGCAGAGGACCCGATCGGCGAGGCAACCCGGATGCTCGACCGCGGCGCCAGGGGGATCAAGCTCCACCCGCGCGCACAGAAGTTCCTGCTGAACGACGAGCGCCTCTCCCCGATCTTCGCGCTCGCCGCCGAACGCAAGGTCCCGATCCTGATCCACGGCGGCCGCGGCCTGCCGCCGATCGCAGATGACCTGTCCCGCGTCGTCCACCGCTACCCGGAGGCGCAGCTGATCGTCGCGCACGCTGGCATCGCCGATCTCGCAGCGCTCGCGGACCGGCTCGGCGGGAAGGCAGGCGTCTTCTTCGACACCTCCGTGTGGAGCCCGCTCGACCTGCTAGGGCTCTACCGGCTCGTCGGGCCGGAGCAGGTCGTCTACGCGTCGGACTATCCCTACGGACAACAGCCGGCATCGCTGCTGATCTCACTGCGCACCGCACGGCTCGCGCAGCTGAACGACGAACAGGTGCGCGGCGTGCTCGCGGGCAACGCCAATCGCATCGCGACCGGCGAGCCCCCGCTCGAGCCCTCGGCGCCGAAAGGCACCGACACCTTCTCCCAGCCGATGGCGCTTGCGCGCATCCACCAGTACCTCTCGATGGCGACGCCTCTGCTGTGGACGAGACAGCAGGATCGAATCGGCGTGCTCGGCCTCGCCCTGAACGCCTGCGACGACCGGGCGAACGGGCATCGCGAGGAGCTCGACCAGATCAGGGAGCTCCTGACCGTCGCGCAGGCCATGTGGTTGACACTGCCGGAAGATGGGGACGAAAGGGACCGCATGGCGCACACACGCGCGACGTTCCGGCTTATCCACCTCGCCGACATCCTGGCGGTGACGACGCCTGCCTGAGCTGCGGATCAACGGCGAGACGCACTCCTTCGACGCGCCTGTAGGGCGGTCGCTCGCGCAGGTGCTCCGCGAGGACCTCGGCTTCACAGGGACGAAGGTCGCGTGCGGCGAGGGGCATTGCGGCGCCTGCACCGTGCAACTCGACGGCGTGCCGACGCTTTCCTGCATCACGCTCGTGCACACCGTGGGCGAGCGCGAGGTGACGACGATCGAGGGCCTTCGAGACCATCCGCTGATTCACGCGTTCGTGCGAACGGACGCCGTCCAGTGCGGATTCTGCACGCCGGGACAGGTCGTCTCGGCGGCGGCGCTCGTCGAGGCGAACCCGAGCCCGTCGAAAGACGAGATCAGACATGCGATGTCCGGCAATCTCTGCCGCTGCGGCACGTATCCGAAGATCGAGGAGGCCATCAGAACGTGGCAAGACTGATCCGCACCGAGAAGGAAGTCGAAGGACGCTACGAAGACGTCTGGATCATCGTCGACGAGGACGCGCTCGACCAGTGGCCGGCTGGGCCGCTCACGACCGTGGGGCAGAAGGTGCCGCGGGTCGACGGATTGACGCGTGCCCGCGGTCAGGCGCCGTTCACGGCCGATCTGCAGCTGCCGGGGATGTTGCACACGGCCGTCCTCCGAAGCCCCTACGCGCGCGCCCGCGTCACCTCGATCGACCTGGATCCGGCGCGCACCGCGCCCGGCGTCCGCGCGGTGATCGGTCCGGCGGACCTGGACCAGCTCACAGCTGAGCCCGGCTATGTCGGCCACGCCGTGGCAGCCGTCGCTGCCGACACGTTCGGCCAGGCCCAGGCGGCCGTCGAGCGCATCGTGGTCGAGTGGGACGTCCTCGAGCCGTTGCTCGATCCGGACGAAGCGGTGCGGCGGGAGTCATTCGTCTCGGACGTGGCCAAATACGAGCGAGGCGACTTCGAGCGCGGGCTCGGAGAGGCAGACGTCGTCGTCGAGGCCGAATACCGGACGCAGGTCGTGCTGCACAACTCGCTCGAGACGCATCAAGCCGTCTGTCAGTGGGAGGACGACGGCATCACCATCTACATCTCGACTCAGTACATCTGGGGTATCCGCGCGGCGATGGCCGACCAGCTCGGCCTGCCGGGCGACAAGGTGCGCGTCATCTGCCACGCGATGGGCGGCGGCTTCGGAGCGAAGAACAGTCCGGGGGACTACACGCCGATCGCGGCCGAGCTCGCGAGGAGAACCGGCCGACCGGTCAGGTGCGCGCTCACGCGACGCGAGGAGAACGTCGCCGCGGGCAACCGCAACGCGACCATTCAGCGGCTGACCGCTGCGGCGACGTCAGATGGGACACTCGTTGCGCTCGGCGGCGACTTCGTCAACGCCGTCGGCTACTCGGGCTGGTCGGCGACGACGGAGGGCCCGATGAAGATGCTCTACGCCTGCGACAACGTGCGCACGACGCAGTATCCGGCGAAGCTCAACCTGCCGCCGATGGCTGCCTTTCGAGCTCCCGGCTTCGTCGAGGGCACGTTCGCGCTCGAATGTCTCCTCGACGAGCTCGCGCTGAAGCTCGGGATCGACCCGCTCGAGTTTCGGCGTCGCAACTACACCGATTCCGACCGCACCGACGACCGCCCGTTCTCCTCGAAGAACCTCGCCGAGTGTTACCGCCGCGCGGAACCGCACTGGGCGAAGCGCGACGAGGTGCGCGCGCGCAGCCAGGGCCCCTGGAAGCACGGCATCGGCCTCGCCTCGCAGATCTGGTACGGCGGAGGCGGCCCGCCCTCGTACGCGTGGATCCGCGTCGGCTCCGACGGCCGCGCACAGGTCGTCACCGCGATGCAGGACATCGGCACCGGCACCCGTACGGCCATGGCCCAGATCGCCGCCGAGGAGCTCGGAATTCCGCTCGACTACGTGCAGGTCTCACTCGGTGATTCGGCGCGTGGACCATTTGCGTCGATCTCAGCCGGCTCGTCGACCGTGCCTTCGATGGGGCCCGCAGTGCGCTCCGCCGCGGCTGATGCCAAGCGCCAGATCATCGAGATCGCGGCACAGCGATTTCACCTCGAAGAGCGTGTCCTCGATCTTCGCAACGGCCAGATCGTCTCCGCCGACGGCGGCTCGTGGCCGCTCACGGAGGTCACCGGCCTCCTCGAGAGCGGACAGATTCTCGGCAAAGGGGCGCGCGGGCCGAACCCGGCCGGGATGCAGGTCTTGACGTTCGGCGTGCAGGTAGCAGAGGTCGCCGTCGACGTCGAGACAGGCGAGGTGCGTGTCGACAAGATCGTCGCCATCCATGACGTGGGCCGCGTCATCAATGCACTCGGCGCCGAGAGCCAGGTCGAGGGCGGGATCATCCAGGGCATCGGGCACACGCTGTCGGAAGAGCGCCTGGTCGATCCGAAGACCGGCTCGATCCTCACGCAGACGCTGGACGCCTATCGGATGCCGACGATCGCGGACGTTCCGGAGATCGTCACCGATCTCGTCGACATCCCTGACGAACACCTGACGAACCTCGGTTCCAAGGGCCTCGGCGAGCCGCCGATCATTCCGGTTGCCGCCGCGATCGCGAACGCGATCCGCGATGCGACCGGCGCGGAGATCCGCTCGCTGCCGATCACGCGCGAAGAGATGTTGCGTGCCTTGCGCGAAGCCGAGGCTCGCGAGCAGGAGCAGCGTGGAGCTGCTGCGGCCGTCTAGCCCCGACGAAGCCGTCGGCGCGCTCGGCAACGGCTCACGCGCCCTCGCGGGCGGCACCGAGCTCGTCCCGCTCATGCGCGACGGGCTCGTTCGGGCCGACACGCTCGTGGAGGTACGCGACGTCGTCCCACGCGGGGTCCACGGAACACGGATCGGGGCGGGGACGACGTTGGCTGAGCTCGAGCTCGACGCGCAGGTCCCACAGGCGCTGCGGGAGGCATCCGCGCAGGCAGCTTCGCCGCAGCTGCGTTCGATGGGGACGATCGGCGGCAACCTCCTGCAGGCGACGCGCTGCTGGTATTGGCGACTCGGCTTCGACTGCTGGCTGCACGGCGGCGACGAGTGCTTCGCGAAGGACGGCGCGCAACGCGAGCATGCGATCTTCGGCAACGCGCAGTGCGCGTCTGCGCATCCGTCCGACCTCGCGGCCGCGCTCGTCGCGCTCGACGCGAGGTTGTGGACGACGAAGCGTGAGCTTCCGATCGCGGAGCTCTACAGGTTGCCCACCGACGACGACCGCGAGGTCACGACACTTGCGCGCGACGAGCTGATCCTGGAGATCGACGTCGCGCCACCGGACGCGTCGACCTACCTCAAGGCGATGGACCGCCGGAAGTGGGCGTTCCCGATCGTCGGGGTCGCCGCAGCGCGTTTTGGTAGCGAGATTCGGATCGCTCTCGCCGGAGTTGCTCCCATTCCCTGGCTGCTCGACTCGGCCGCGGCTTTGGAGAACGCCACGCCGCTTCCCGGCACGGCCTACAAGGTCGAGATCGCCCGCGCCCTCATCCGTCGGGCAGTCGACGCCGTAAAGTCCGGCTCGCGCTAATGC
>DAITAW010000023.1:31868-35020 GCA_036824055.1 Gaiellaceae bacterium
GCGCGAGCCATGATGACTTTACGGCGAGATGTCTCCGAGCGCGATTGGGAGCCACGACGGGCGAAGCCCGCCGTGGCGGCGATGATTGGTCTCGCCATAGTCGTGCTGGCCGGGTGCGGTGGAGGGGGCAAGCCGAAAGCGGGGTCGCCGTGTCCCATCAGCGGCAAGCAGGTGACGTTCCCGCTGCTCGACAAGTCGAAGGCGTACACGGTCGACGTTCACACGAACTTCGGCGACTTCGACATCCGCCTCGACGTGAAGGATTCGCCCTGCACGACCTCGTCGTTTGCCGCACTCGTGCGAAAGCGCTTCTTCGACGGCACCCGCTTCCACCGCATCGTTCCCGGGTTCGTCATCCAGGGCGGCGACCCGACCGGGACCGGCCAAGGTGGCCCCGGCTACACCGTCCGGGACGTCCCGCCCGCCAACGCGGCCTACACCAAGGGCGTCGTCGCCATGGCGAAGACATCCGCCGAGCCGACGGGTACCTCCGGGAGCCAGTTCTTCGTCGTCACCGGTGCGAATGCCGGTTTGCCGGCCCAGTACGCCCTCCTCGGCGTCGTCACGAAAGGGCTGCCCGTCGTCGACCGGATCGGCAAGCTCGGCAACCCGGTCAACGAGCGGCCGACGCGCAAGGTCGTCGTACTGAGAATGACCGTCACGCCGTAACCTGACACGATGATCGCGGCGGTCGTGCTCGCAGCAGGGGCTTCGACGCGCTTCGGCTCACCGAAGCAGGCGCTGCTCCTCGAACCGGTCCTCGAACGCGTGCGATCGAGCGCCGCGATCGGCGACGTCGTCGTGGTGCTCGGCGCACACGACGTCGAGACGAGCGCGCGGTCGGTGCGCTGCCCGGATTGGCACCGGGGCCCAGGGGCGTCGCTCCGTTGTGGGCTCGCGGCGCTCGGCGAGGAGGCCGACGCCGCCGTTGTCGTGCTCGCAGACGGGCCGACGCTCGACCCGCGTGCGATCGACCGGGTCGTGGCGAGCTGGCGCGAGAGCGACGGACAGCGCGTGGCCGCGACGTATGGCGGCATACGTCTCCATCCGGTGCTGCTCGCACGCAGCGTCTGGAGCGACGTCCCCGACGAGGGGCTTCGCGGGCTCGCCGCGGAACTCGTGCCCTGCGACGACCTCGACCCTCCAGGAGACGTCGATTTCGCCGATGACCTGAATTGAAAGGAAGGATGGCTGCCCCCGAGACCAGAATATGGCCGAGCATGGAGCTCGTCCATCCCCTCGAACCGACCGGCGAGGAGTCGCCGCTCGCCCGAGCCCGTCTGCACCGGCAGCTGACCGTCGAGGAGACTGCCCGGCGCGCCGGCATCACGGCCGAAGAGGTTCGTTGGCTCGAAGAGGGTCGGGTGTACCGCTTCCCGAGGCCGGACGATGCGTTGATCGCGACCGCCCTCTACGCCACCGCGCTCGGTCTCGACAACCGCGAGGCGCGCGAGCTCGCGGGCCTCCCGGTTCCGCCCCAGCCGATCGAGCGGAACCCGTTGCCTCGGCTGCTGGTTGCCGGCGGGGTCGTGATCGCCATCGCAGTGTTCGCGACACTCCTCCTCATTCCGCGTTCGGGCGGCAAGCCTGCAGAGAGCAGCCCCGGTGCGATCCTGCCGCCGCCCTGGCGCGTTCCGGTCAATGTGCTGAACGGCAGCGGTGACATCAACTACACACGACAGGTTGCGAGCAGAATCGGTGCGTTCGGCTACACGATCAAGAAGGTCGGCCGCGCCGACAACTTCACGTATCCACAGACGGCCGTGTACTTCCCGCCGAAGTGCGAAGGCGTCGCCTTCAAGCTTGCGAAGCAACTGGGCGTGCCGACGAAATCACTCCCCGGAGGAACCGGCCCCTGCCAGCTCTACGTCATCGTCGGCCCGGCCCGCGGACCAGGCGGGTAGCGGCTACTGCAGGGGGGTACGCAGGCCTGCGAGCTTGGTCTTGAGCTCGACGGACATGGGTTCTTGCTGCACGGCCTGGCGCACGAACTGGCGCAGCTTCTCCTCGAAGCGATAGCGCTTGCCGCAGTACGTGCACCCATTCAGATGGGTCTCCGCCTCGGCGCGCTCCGCGTCCGTGATCACGCGGTCCATGTACGGCTGCATCATCTCCTCGCAGTGCGCACAGGGATCGTAAGCCGTCATGCCACCTCGCCTCCTACCGCAGACTCGGCCATCGCCTGCTTGAGGATACGACGTCCACGGTGCAGGCGCGACATCACGGTGCCGATCGGAATGTCGAGGATCTGCGCCGCGTCCGCGTAGGTGAAGTCGCCGATGTCCACGAGGACCACGACGTCGCGAAAGTCGTGTGGCACTTCTGAAAGGGCACCAACGACGTCGTTCTGCGACAGTCGCTCGACGACGCGTTCCTCGTCGCCCACGCCGTCACCCGTTGCCTCGAGCTTGTTGTAGAGGAAGTAGTCGCCTTCCTCGAGCGGTTGCGTGTCCGGGGTGCGTTGCTGCTTACGGCCGCGGTCGATGTTCAGGTTCGTCAGGATTCGCAGCAGCCAGGCGCGGAGGTTCGTCCCAGGCGTGAACGACCGCCAGCTGCGAAACGCACGCGCGTAGGTCTCCTGCATCAGATCCTCGGCCTCCTCGCGGGAGCCGACGAGGTGACGGGCCACCCGATAAACCTGATCCGACAGTGCAAGCGCATCCTCCTCGAAGCGCACGCGATCGCGCGCGTCTGTAGCCAATCGCCTTGCATCGGGCTCCCGTGTCGTCTCGCTCATGTCGGGCCACCCTACCAAGGCGTTCGGCGCATAAACGTACGGTTGTCCACCCACATTCCGGGAACGGATCTAGGTGACTTCGCGGAAGCCGCCGCGCGCCATCGCGCCGAGCAGCTCGTCGCGCTTCGTCCGCGCGTCATCCCAGGCAAGCGTGACCTGACCCATCAGGTTGGCATTGGCCTCCTCGAGGCCTTCGTGCCCCTCCAGCACCTTGGCGAGCCGCATGACACAGCGCTCGCAGCGGATCCCGCTCACCTGGATCGTCTCGGTCACGACGGCCATCGTCCTACGCTACCGACCGCTCGACCAGATCTGCGCAGACAGCGGGCAGGCCCTTGGCCCGGCCGACCTCGAGCTGCAGGTCGGCCTCGCAGGTCTCCGGGTCGAGGCCATCCAGGGGAACAGGCAGTTCACG
>DAITAW010000209.1:0-1978 GCA_036824055.1 Gaiellaceae bacterium
AGTCCTACGAGAAAGGGGAAGTGAATGCTCACCGGCCACACAACCCATCGGATCATGGCTTTCGCCGTCGCCTTCGCTGTCTCAGTCCTGGCGGTTTCAACGGCGCAGGCGCAACAAACCAAGGCCGACAAGAATGGGCCGCTCGATCCCTGGGCCTACAACGTGATTCACCGCAGCGCCACCCAACCGCCTCCGCTGATCAGCGAGAACTCGGCGGGCCAGCACCGCGCAACTCACCGGAGCATCGGCCAATCAATTCCGCTCTTCAGCGAGAACTCTGCGTGGGCCGGGACGCACGTCCCGCTCGACCCGGCGATTGCCGCCGCGATCCTGAATCACTCGGTCGGACAGACCAGTGCACTGAAGAGTGTCGCTGCGTCCGTGCCGGCGGGTACGCGCAACGGGTTCGACTGGGGCGATGCAGGGATCGGCGCAATTGTCGCCCTGATGATCACGCTGTTCACCCTCGGTGTCAGGACGATGATGCTGCGCCGCAGCCGTCCGCGACTCGCCGGTTTCTAGGAAACCGTCAGCGGGACGACAGCAAGCGGAACCTGGGCGGGCTCGACGGCCAGCCCAGGTCCCGCAGCCTGTCTATGAATGCCCCGACCGAACATTCAGCGCTCGTCTACGCGCCGAGCGCCACGTGCGGCGCGGGGTCGACGCGGCGGAGACGACGGACGCGACAACGCTCGCGTACCACGCATTCCCGCTCGAGCGCCCGCAGGCGCGAGATCGCCTGCCCCGGGATCTTCCGCTCGCTCGTTTCGAAATCGTCGACGAGGGCGGCTCCGTTGACATAGTGCTTCAGCACGTCGTGGTCGTCGAGTGCCTCCTCTTCGAGCATCTGCTCGGCAACCAGGAGATCGACCGCGCCCCGGGCGGCGTCGGCTCCCACGAACAGCGAGCTCCCGTCGATCTCGCACAGCACCGTGCCGTCGACCTCCACGAGCGGATGCGGCCGGATCACCTGGAGATCGAGAATGATCCCTTCAGGGACGAGCGCTTCTCTGAGTCGACGCAGGACGTGCACGACGTCCTCGGGCTCCACTCATCAGAGCGACCACGAGAAGAGCAGGATGTCGAAGGCCGAACGTGGGATCTCGATCGCCGTCGCCGACGCCGCCGCGAACCTGACGCGCTCGGCGAGCTCGGCCGGCAAGGCTTGTCGCGCGGCTTCGACGGCGTCTTCGTCCGGATCAAAGGCGAAGACGCTTGCGGCATGCTGCGCGACCGGCACCGTCAGCCTGCCGTCGCCACAGCCGACCTCGAGGACGCGTGCGCCGGCGAAGTCGGCCACCCGTTCGAGCGCCGCGAAGTGCGCTCCTTCGGGATCGAGGACGCTCGCCTGATCCAGTCAGATCCTCTTGTAGGCCTTGGTCGTTGTGCCGCGGGCGCCGAATTTCTGTGCTTTCCGCCGCGTGTCCTCGAACTTCGAGCGCGCGTAAGTATCCACGAGCTGCCCGGTCTCGATCCGCCCGAATACGCCGCAGCCTGTGTCGGCACGGCGCGTACGAAACGCGGCGAGCTCGAGTCGGCCGGTGGCTGAGCTCGCCACCGAGACTCCAGAACCGGATTAGTGCCCTCGGGCCGGAATCGAGCCAGCGCACGAGGTTTAGGGGGCGATAGCGCGACGTGGTTCACACGACCAGCTTGGGCTGAACGTACTCGTCACTGCCCGGCGCAGCGCCTCGCGCCGGCCGTAGCACCTCTACTTGAGACTCCTAGCCGAGGGTGAAGGCCGCCGATGGCAGCCATGCCCAGGCCGAGGCAGCGGATTGCCAGCCGCGACAACAGGTGAGAGTACGAATGGGAGTACAGTCTTGTCTCCGTTACCTTCATCTCGCTGCAGCTCGTTGCGGCCTCAACTCGGCTCGTTGCAGCTACTTACGCTTCGTCGCAGTCGGTTGCAGGCGTTGCGGCCGGACTTTTAATCCCAAGGTCGCTGGTTCGAGTCCAGCACGGCCCACTTCTAAAG
>DAITAW010000210.1:0-1972 GCA_036824055.1 Gaiellaceae bacterium
GGATTCGTGGCTAGTCTCGGTTGAAGAGGGAGAGCAAGAGCAGGAAGACGTTCAGTACGTCGAGGAAGATCGAGGCGGCGAGCAGCGGTGCGGCACGAATGTCCTGCGTCCGCCTCAGACGCTGGAAGTCGAAGGCCGTGAATCCCGCGAAGATCACGAGGCCGGCGATCGAGTAGATCAGTGCGCCGTTCGGGATTTGCACGAAGATCGCCACGATTCCGAAGACGATCAGCGCGAGGAGCGCCCAGAAGCACACTCGGGCGACCCCCGACAGGTCGCGACGCGTGGCGTACCCGGCCGCGCCGAAGCCGGCGATGAAGAGCGCGGTCGCCCCGCCTGCCTGCCACACCGACTGCGGGTTCGTCGACGCGTAGTACGCGATCGTCGGCGCGGTCCCCACCCCGATCAGGGCACCGAAACCGAAGAGCAGCCCGATCGCGAGTTGCTCCGAGCGCGACGCGGCGACGTAGAGGCCGATCAGGAGCGCGAAGCTCGCGATGTAGGCGGCGAGCCCCCAGCCGTAGGACAGGTCCCGCCCGACGTACGCACCGAGCGCGAACAGCCCGGCCGTCACCGCCACCAGGCCCATCGTCTGCCCGAAGAGCGCACGCGCCTGGTCGCGCGCGACAGCGGGCTGAAGCGCTGTGTCGACGGAGCTCATCAACGCACTGACCTGAATGCAGCTCGCACCTCGGCGGAGAAGAGCTCCGGCTCCTCCCAGGCCGCGAAGTGGCCGCCCCTCTCGGCCTCGTGGAAGTACGTGACGTTCGGGTACCCCGCCTCGACCCAGCTCCGCGGGGTCCGCCAGATCTCGCCGGGGAACGAGGTGAAGCCGAACGGGAGCGAGACCGGCGGAGGAGCCTGGCCGGCCGCCTCCGCTGCTGCTGCGGCCTGTCCGTTCTCCCAGTACGACCGGGCCGCCGAGGCGCCGGTGCCGGTCAGCCAGTACAGCGTGACGTTGTCGAGGATGTGATCCCGCGTGAGATTGCCCGAGGGCTTCCCGTCGACGAAGGCGGCGGAGATCTTGTAGTAGGCGTCCGTGTCGTGGTCGAGCATCCAGGCGGCGAGGGCGGTTGGTGAGTCCAGGAGGGCGTAGCCGATCGTCTGCGGCCGCCCGGCCTGCTCCTGGAAGTAACCGAAGCCGCTCGTCCTGAAGGTGGTGATTTGGTCGAGCGCGGCGCGTTCCTCGTCGGTTTCCGACGGCAGGGGGGCGCCGCCCAGGACCGTCACGAGCAAGTTCGTGTGGATGCCGAGCAACCCCTCCGGTGCCTGGCGTCCCATCGCGTCGGTGACGGCAGCGCCGACGTCGCCGCCCTGGGCCACGTAGCGGGTGTAGCCGAGACGGCGCATCAGCTCCGCCCACGCCTGTGCCATGCGGCCGACGTTCCAGCCGAGCTCAGTCGGCTCGCCGGAGAAGCCGTACCCGGGGATGGACGGCAGCACGAGGTCGAATGCGTCCTCGGCGTCTCCGCCGTGCGCGGTCGGGTCCGTGAGCGGGCCGATCGCCTCGAGCAGCTCGACAACCGAACCGGGCCAGCCGTGGGTCATGACCAGCGGCAGCGCGTTCTCGTGCTCCGACTTGATGTGGATGAAGTGGATCTCGACGCCGTCGATCTCGGTCGTGAACTGCGGGAGCGCGTTGAGCTTCGCCTCCGCCTTGCGCCAGTCGTACTCGTCGGCCCAGTAGCGCGCGAGCTCCTGCATCGTCGCCAGCTGGACGCCTTGCGACCGGTCTTCGACGAGCTCCTTGCTGGGCCAGCGCGTCGCGGCGATGCGCCGATGCAGGTCGTCCAGCTGCTCCCCTGGAATCTCGAAGCGGAAGGGCCGGATCTCCGTTGCGTGCTCGATGGTTGCCATGTCGACCTCCCGGCTGGTTTCGAGTCGACCCCTCGAATCGTCGAGGGCCGTCGCTTACGGCGACGCGGCACACATCACGAAGGCCGCTTACGGCGGCGCGGCGAACGATCCTGTG
>DAITAW010000099.1:0-8921 GCA_036824055.1 Gaiellaceae bacterium
GAGCGGTCGCCGCCACCGTCGTGGAGGATCACGATCGAGCCGGGCCGCACGGCTGCGAGAACGCGTTTTACGATCTCTTTTGCGGGGTTGCCGGGTCTCCAGTCGGCCGGGTCGACCGACCAGAGTACGACCCGTTGGCCGAGCGCCGCGGCGGCAGCGACAAGCCGCGGGGAGGTGCTGCCGCCGGGCGGCCGGAACAGGTGCGGCCGCGCCCCCAGTCGAGAGAGAACCTGTTCGCCGAGCGTGATCTCATCAGTGAGGAGCTGCGGCGGCAGCTGCGCGAAGGGCGGTACCTGCGGATGGTTGTAGCTGTGGTTTCCGACCGTCATCCCTAGCCGCAGCTCCTGCCGGACCAGGTCGGGGTTTGCCTGCGCGAGATAGCCGATCACGAAGAAGGTTGCGAAGGTCGAGAAGATTCTTCACAGCCGGCCACGGAACGAGGACGCGACGGTCGTGCCGACGCCGGACATCGAGAATCTACGTCAGGCAGTGCGTGAGCTACAGGAGGCGGTCATCGCTATCGCCCGAGCATTCGACGAGCGGACCGAAGGGGAGTGGCCCCGCGTCTAGCTTTCCGCTTGCTCGGCGCGCGTAGGCGACGGAAGACCGAGTTCTCGGCATGTGTTTCCCAGGAGGCGTCCGGGGTTGGTGAGACTGCGGCTGCGCCCGTGCTTGGCAGGTAGAAGCGGGTCGCCACGGCGGGCGGTTAGCAGCCCGACGGCAGACCGGCGCTTGTCTTCGCGAGGTTGTTCACGTCGACGACATCGACACCGCTCTTGCGGAAGTTTCCGCAGATGAGCGAGTTGCGAGCCCCGGAGCGGAGCGAGGAGGCGACGAAGACAGTGTTACGGAGGTTCGTGTTCCGGAAGCTGCAGCCGTCGCAGACGATGTCCTCGATTCCCGAACCGTTCAGGAAGAAGGCGCTGTTGTTCGCGGTCGTGCAGCTGTCCTCGAGGCCGAGGAACGTGATGCGCTTGCCGCCTCCTGCCTGAATCCCGTCTTGGGGCAGCCAGGGGATGAGCGAGCAGCGCATTGGCGGGAGCGCGTACTGGCTCGGGCGACAACTGGTTCTCGCCAACGGGGGATAATCTGGCCGTCGCGGGGCGGGATCGGGATAAAAGGAGAGGCAAGTGGCTTGGCGCGAAGCTCGACCGAACGCATCCAAGGGTTGGTGCTGGGCGTGGCCCGGTCATGCCTCGCCGAGTGCGTGCTGATGCCGACTGAGGCGGACACTTGCCGGACCTATGTTCTTCCAGCGCTCTACGCTGCGGGCTGGGCCGACGATCAGATCCGCGAGCAGGTCAGCTTCACTCCTGGCCGCATCATCGTCAGCGGCGGGACCGTCCGGCGCGGGAAGCGAAAACGTGTTGACTATCTCCTCTCCTATCTGCGCGACCGACCGCTAGCCGTCGTGGAGGCGAAGAGCGAGTACCGGCTCCCGGCTGATGGCCTGCAGCAGGCGAAGGAGTACGCGGAGATCCTCGACCTCAGGTTCGCCTACAGCACGAACGGTCCGGGCGTCGTCGAGCACGACTACACGACCGGACTCGACAACATGCTCGACGCGTATCCCTCGCCGGAGGAGTTGTGGCGCCGCGATTGCGCCGCCCGCGGCCTTGATCCGGACGATCCGCAGCTCCGTGCGCCGTACTTCCACGAGCCGGGCCGCGCGCCTCGTTATTACCAGGACATCTCGATCCATCGGGCGACCGAGGCGATCCTCAAGGGTAAGCCGCGTGTGCTTCTGACGCTCGCTACGGGCACCGGCAAGACCCTCGTCGCATTCCAGATCTGCTGGCGGCTGTGGTCGACCGGGTGGAACCGCACGCGCGAGTTCCGAAAGCCACGCATCCTCTATCTCGCCGACCGCAACGTCCTGGTTGATGATCCAAAGGACAAAATCTTCGCCCCCTTCGGCGATGCACGGCACAAGATCGCTGGTGGCGACGCGCGGAAGAGTCGCGAGATGTACTTCTCGACGTATCAGGCCATCGCGCACGACGAGGCGCGCCCGGGACTGTATCGCGAGTTCCTGCCAGACTTCTTCGACCTCATCATCGTCGACGAATGTCATCGTGGCAGCGCGCGCGAGGAGAGCAACTGGCGCGAGATCCTCGAGTACTTCGAGCCGGCGGTCCAGCTTGGGATGACGGCCACACCGCTGCGGGCGGACAACAAGGACACGTACCGGTACTTCGGTAACCCGATCTACACCTACAGCCTCCGCGAGGGCATCGATGACGGATTCCTCGCTCCGTATCGAGTGCATCGGGTGGTCACGACGGTGGACGCCGCGGGATGGCGGCCGACCAAGGGCGACCTTGATCGGTACGGCCGGGAGATCCCGGACCAGGAGTACGGGACAAAGGACTTCGAGCGCTCGCTCGTCCTCAAGGCGCGGACCGAGGCGATCGCGCGACACCTCACCGACTTCCTCGAGCGAACCGACCCATTCGCGAAGACGATCGTCTTTTGCGTCGACCAGGAGCACGCCGAGGACATGCGCCGCGCCCTCAACAACCAGAACGCTGAACGGGCTCGGCAGTACCCGGACTATGTCTGCCGGGTGACCGCTGATGAGGGCGTCATCGGCGGCGGACACCTGAGCCGCTTCCAGGAGCTCGAGACGGTGTCACCGGTGATCCTCACTACGTCGCAACTCCTGACCACAGGGGTCGATGCGCCGACGTGCAAGAACGTCGTGATCGCGCGCGTGATCGGCTCGATGACGGACTTCAAGCAAATCATCGGTCGCGGCACCCGGGTCCGCGAGGACTACGGCAAGCTCTTCTTCAACATCGTCGACTACACCGGGAGCGCGACGCGGCTCTTCGCCGATCCGGACTTCGACGGGGAGCCCGCGCTCGTCGACGAGGAGGTCATCGACGACGAGGGCCAGGTCCTCGAGCAGACGATTGTCGAAGACGAGACGCAAGGCGGCGAGGACGGCGCGGTCGAGGTGGTGCTGCTCGAGTTCAGCGAGCAGGAGCCACCCGAGCGGCGCAAGTACTACTTCGATGGCGGCAGCGTCCAGATCGCAGCCCAAGTCGTGTACGAGCTCAATTCGGAGGGCAAGCAGCTCCGGGTCGTGAGCTATACCGACTACGCGCGGGACAAGGTCCAGGCCCTTTATCGCTCGCCGGAGGCGCTCGCGGGCGATTGGCGAGAGCGCAAACAGCGACGTGTGATCCTCGAGGCCCTCGCGGAGCGTGGGATCGAGCTGCAGCGGCTCGGCGAAGTCGCGGGCGTGCCGGAGGCGGACCCACTCGATCTGCTGTGCCACCTCGCGTTCAATGGCCCGCTGCGGACGCGCCGCGAGCGCGCGGAGCGCCTCGCCAAGGCACACGAGGACTTCTTTGACCGGTGGGGACCAGAGGCTCGGGAGATCCTCCATGAACTCGTCGACAACTACGCCGAGCATGGCCTCGATCAGCTGCGACTACCGGACGCCCTCAAGGTGCCGCCGCTGACATCGCACGGCAATCCGAGTGAGATTGCGAGCGTGTTCGGCGGTGCCGAGCAGCTGCGCGCAGCGGTCGATCAGCTTGAGGAGTTGCTCTATGCAGCCTGAGGGCGAGGACTGACAGTTGCCACGGTTAGTGAAGAAGGAGCCACATCCGGTGACCACTGGTCAGCGCCTGCAAAGCGTGCTCAAGGCGTGCCGAGACATCATGCGCAAGGACAAAGGGCTCAGCGGTGACGTCGACCGACTGCCGATGCTCACGTGGATCATGTTCTTGAAGTTCCTCGATGACATGGAGCGGATCCGGAGCGACGAGGCGGCGCTCGAGGCCAAGTCTTTCCGGCCTGTCATTGCGGCGCCGTATCGCTGGCGGGATTGGAACCCACCGAACTCAGAAGGCGACGACGGCGGGTTGCACAACGCAATTACAGGCGACGCCCTGATCGCCTTCATCAACCAGGACGAGGCGGTCCGACCCGACGGTGAGCGCGGGCCGGGTCTATTCGCATACCTGCGCTCGCTCGACGGCACCGGGGGGGTGGAGCGCTCCGACGTCATCGCCTCGGTCTTCCGCGGTACGGTCAACCGGATGCAGTCGGGTTACATCTTGCGAGACGTCCTCGACAAGGTCGGCGAGATTCACTTCGCCTCGTCGGAGGAAATCCACACGCTGAGCCACCTCTATGAGTCGTTGCTCAAGGAGATGCGCGACGCGGCGGGCGACTCCGGCGAGTTCTACACGCCGAGGCCGCTCATCAGAATGGTCGTGCGTGCGGTCGACCCACAGCCCGGGGAAGTCGTGCTCGACCCGGCCGCCGGCACCGGCGGCTTCCTTGTCGAGGCGTACGATCATATTCGACCGCTTGCAGGCAACGTGACGGACTTCCATCGCTTGCAACGGTCGACGCTGTACGGGATCGAGGCGAAGCCACTCCCCTACCTGCTCTGTCAGATGAACCTCTTACTCCACGGCGTGGAGTCGCCGCAGATCGATCCACTCAATGCTCTGCGCTTCCGGATGAGTGAGATCGGCGACATCGATCGCGTCGACGTCATCGCTACCAATCCGCCCTTCGGCGGCGAGGAGGAAAAGGGTATCCAGCGCAACTTCCCGAACGACAAGCAGACGTCGGAGACCGCGCTCCTGTTCCTCCAGCTCATCATGCGCAAGCTGCGCCGCCCGGGGCACAACGGCAGCAAGGGCGGCCGCGCCGGCGTCGTCGTGCCGAACGGGACGCTGTCCGGCGAGGGCGTCGCCGGCCGCATCAAACAAGAGCTCGTCGACAATTTCAACCTTCACACCGTCGTGCGCCTGCCCAACGGAGTCTTCGCCCCGTACACGCCGATTCCGACGAACGTCTTGTTCTTCGATCGATCAGGCCCGACGACGGAGACGTGGTATTACGAGCATCCGCTGCCAGAAGGGCGCAAGAACTACACCAAGACGAAGCCGCTGCAGTTCGAGGAGTTCGAGCCGCTGTTCGAGTGGTGGACGAACCGCGCCGAGACCGACCAAGCGTGGAGGGTGCCGGTCGGCGCGTTCAAGGACAACGGCTACAACCTTGACCTCAAGAACCCGCGAACGCCAGAGAGACTCGAGCACCTCCCGCCACAAGAACTCGTCGACAGCATCCTCGCGAAAGAAGAGCGGATAACGGCGCTCCTCAGTGAGGTGCGTGAGCTCCTGGAGAAGGGCGCAGCGTGAACGAGGGCGTTGTGCACGAGAGCTCCTCTGCGTGGCGCGTTGTGCGGTTTGGCGATGTCCTCACACGCGTCGAGCGCCAGGTCGCGATCGACGACGCTCTCGATTACGCAACGGTCGGGGTACGTTGGTACGGGAAAGGTGCATTTGTTCGGGAGCGGCTCCCAGGCGCTGAGATCGCCGCGAAGCGGCAGGCGGTCATTCATGCGGGTGACGTCGTCTATAACAAGCTTTTCGCGTGGAAGGGCTCGTTCGCGGTCGCGGATGACACGGTCCATGGGCACCTCGTGAGCGGTGAGTTCCCGACCTACGATCTCGTTCGGTCAAAGCTCGATCCCAAGTACCTCTCCTACTACTTCCAAACTGCGGAGCTCGGACTCCAGGCCGCGCGGCTGTCGCGGGGTGTGGCGGCGATCAGCCGACTGCGACTCAACCCGCCGCAGTTCATGGAGCTGACAATCCCTCTGCCGCCGGTCGCTGAGCAGCAGCGTCTCGTTGCCATCCTCGACCACGCACAGGCGAAGCTCACGGAGGCGCAACGCCTTCGCAGGGACGCGCAAGCAGAAACGACAGCATTCGTGATGTCGGCCATCGGCAAGCGGCTCGCCGCGTTCCGAGCGACGGGTACGGTCGGCGACGTACTCATCGGGAAGCCACGGAACGGATGGTCGGCGCCGTGCGACAACACGGAGGACGGTGTTGCTGTGCTCAGCCTCGGGGCCGTCACCGGCTTTACCTATCGGCCCACGGAGTTCAAGCGGACTTCGGAGGCGACGACACCCGAGGGCCACTACTGGCTCGAACCAGGCGACCTGCTCGTGACGAGGAGCAATACAGAGCAGCTCCTTGGGCACGCGGCGATCTATAGTGGCGAGCCGGCGCCGTGCATCTACCCGGACCTGATGATGCGGTTGAAGGTCGACCCCTCGGCGGCTGACACTCGCTTCCTCTACTACTGGCTGAGAACACCCGATGTGCGCGCCCGCATCCAGAAGGCCGGGAGCGGGACAAGCTCGACGATGAAGAAGATCACGCAGAAGGACCTGATGGGCCTGCCGTTTCCCGTGGGGCTGAATCTCGCGGAGCAGCAGACCGTCGTGCGCTCGCTAGACGAGCTCGTTTCACGGATCGAGGATGCCCGGTCGGCTCAGCAGGGCACCGGCCAGGATCTGGCGTCGCTCATGCCGGCCTTGCTCGATCGAGCATTTCAGGGCGAGCTCCGGACTCCCAGCGGCGTTACGCCGGGCGGAGCAGCCGCCTGATCCACTCGACCGGACCGCGAGCGCTTGGGCGCGGAGCGGGCCCAATCCCGCGCGCGCAGATGTCGCCTTTTGTTGGAAGTGCGACATCAATTCACGAGTCGCCTTCTCGCCCCTTTTCTGCATTACTTTGTTCTCCAGTTAGCGGACAGGGTCGATGCGGTCGATCACCACCTGAACCTATGAAAACTGCGGCGGCAGTGGCCGGTCATAGGCTTCCGTTGTGGACATCGAAGTACCTGACGATCTACGCGAGCGCCTGGGGCTCGTCCTGCGTGACTTCGGGCCTGCCACCCGTCCAGACTTCCGCGAAGCGTCGTTTCGACGCGTCGCGATGGAGCCTCGACGCGTGCCGCTCCCGAGCCTCTACCGGTTTGTCCTGCTCGAAACCTGCGGCGCCGTCGACTTGCCGCGCGGAGATAAGACCGCGTTCGACGTCGGCTTTCGGTATCGCCAGACGTTGACGACATTCGCGCTCCAGAAGTTCGGCGTTCGAATCTACGTCGACACAGCTGTCGCTGAGGACAAAACGCAGGCCTTCGCCAAAGAGTTGGTCGACAAGCTCGGCAAGGGAGTCGGACTTGTCGAAAAGCAGCTGCTGCGGCCGCTGGCCGACGAGCAGTTCGATGCCGGCAATGTCACGATCGGTAATCAACTCGGCTTCCTGCGGAGCACGTACGAGCACTTCCGCGATCAGGCGCGGGAGACATTCGCCACCAAGCCGACGCCGCCTCCCAGTCGGACCTGGCGAGACAAGCTGCCGTGGCGGAGGCCGTCCCCCGTCACGAGCCTGGGCCTTGGCGAGGCGATTGGCGGCGAGCTGCGCCGGCGACGCGTTGGTGCGTACAACACGCTCGCGGCGGTCAACGCCTACTTCAGCTTGCTCGAGCATGCGCTGGTGCTTGTTCTGCCTTTCGTGGACTTCGATCCCAGTGGCGGACGGCTGGCGACGTTCATCGGCGACCGTTGGGGGCTGAAGCTGAAGCGAGTGTTCGATCTCGGTAACGACGCCGACGCCAGCCGGCACTACAACCTCCTGCACGACATCGCCGAGACCTACCGCAACACCTACTCGCACGGTGGCTTTGACAAGGAGGGCGCTGCAGTCTGGGTACACCTACCGAAGATTGGTGCGCTGCCAGCTCGGCTCTCCGACATCCGCGAAGCGCCGCACTTCGAGATCTTCCCAGTCAATGAAGCCGACCTAGCGTCGATCGTTGCGGCCTTCGAGGGAGTCGACCATTGGCTCCGCTCGGCGCAGACCAAGTACGGGATGCGTTGGGTTGAGGCTGGCCTCGATGTCGCCTACGACGCTGAATCAAGGAAACGCTACGAAGAAGCGATGACCTCCGACGACACCTTCGAGGAGTTTCTCGACACCGATTCGGCTCGGGCAGACGCACTCGACAATTTCGAGTTCTAAAAAGGGATCGCGCGGGCCCTTGTCGCGTTTCCGCCAAAACGCGACAGTGATCCGCTTTCGGCTCAGCGGAGAAGTCCCGCCCTAGCAGCCGAGCTTCACGGAGACGTACTGAGCGATGATCACGTTGCGGACAATGCCTCGGTATGGACCGCCAACTTCATCCGAGGAAAACTCGACCCCGACTCGTGCGGAGCCGAGGACTCTCTTAAGGGTCGCGCTGCGGTACTCGGTCTGCTCGCAGGTCTGTCTAATAGTGCGTGCGATGATGCGCGCGTCCGGGGGCACTTCCCGCTTCATGAGTAGGCGAGCGATTGGGGCTTGAACGCGACGCCCGAAATCCATTTCGTAGGAGACAACTCGGCCTTTCTCGTACTGGACGGCGTAATAGCGATCTTGCCCGTCGTTCTGCTTCGGCAGAAAACAGCAGCCGCGAAACAGTTTCGGGTTGGGGTCAGCAGCATGGTGAGCAGCCCAAGCCTGCCGTGTCGCGCCAAATGCGGTGAGTCGGCTTGCCTGTTTCGTCGAATCATGCGCCGCCGCTCCGCTCGGCAACGCCATCAGCGCTGCCAGCAGAATCCCGCACGCCACCCGGCTCAGAGGTCGGACAGAGAGCATGTTAGGCGACGGCCACTTCCCCCCTGGATTCTAATGGCGTCGCAACGCCTTGAACCCGACCGTGAGATCGCAGCGTCGGCCTCCCAACAACCGGCACGCCAGCTGGTGCTCGCATCGGCTCGACCGACTCGTCGGGACGTTCTGACCGTGTCGATCGCGTGGGCGCGAAGCCGAGGCGATACGCCCCTCCGCCGGCGGATTGACTGCTGTCGCCCGTTCTCGGAAGCGCGACAGAGTGGGTCGTTGTCGCGTTTTGGCGGAAACGCGACAATCGTGCCCGCGTCGGGCTACGTTTCTACGTTTCGCGGCGATGGGCGTCAGCGCGCGATGTGGTTGCCCTGACGGTCGGACTACGTTTCTACGTTTCGCGGCATGGGCGTCAGAGCGCGAGGTCGTTGCCCTGACGGTCGGACTACGTTTCTACGTTTCGCGGGGATGAGTGTCGGAGCGCGATGTCGT
>DAITAW010000211.1:0-1955 GCA_036824055.1 Gaiellaceae bacterium
GAACTCGTGGGGACGCAACCACACCGACGCCAGTGATTACCGTGCGCGGCCTAGATCAGTGGCTCTCGTGGCTCCAGACTGACGATGTGTCGGCCTGACG
This sequence comes from Gaiellaceae bacterium, assembly GCA_036824055.1. GTDB lineage: Bacteria > Actinomycetota > Thermoleophilia > Gaiellales > Gaiellaceae > 3-1-20CM-4-69-9. The sequence continues at coordinate 101 of DAITAW010000211.1, forward strand.
GCCATCCTCGAACGGTCAGCGCCGTTGGCGCCCGCAGTGAGTGCAAGGCCGCAAACGGGTGGCTCGAAGAGGCTCTTCACACAACACCCGTGTCTACCTTCCGTGTACCGCGGATCGCCGGTTCGACCGGAGTCGGCACCGCCAGTGTGAACTCGACGGCGTAGTCATCGAGGGCGTCGAGGACTTGGTGGCTCTGGAGACTGTGCTTCCCGCTTAGAGGTGCGCGAGGGACCGCCCACTCCTCGCTGACGAAGGAGAGCGACCACGCTGACCGCGTGATGGTCCAAAGGACGCGGCAAGCGTGAAGGCCGCGCCGATCGCGGCGTCCCTGCCCGCACCCAGGCTCGCTCACCCAGCAGAGGGTCACGCAGCGGCGCGTGCGGGCCAAGGTGGCCGACCGATCCGCATACGCGTCGCGGACCTGCGTGCCTCGGACCGCAACCCGCGGACGATCTCGACCGGCCGGCTGGAGAACCTCAAGCGGAGCCTCCACGAGGACCGTGCATTCCACGACGCGCGCCCGCTGCTCGTCAACTCCTATCCAGGTCGAGAGAACGTCGTCATCGCCGGGAACATGCGGCTGCGCGCGGCGCAGGAGCTTGGCTGGGAGGACGTCCCCGTGTCGGTGGGCCAGCAACAGTGGAGACGCTTGGAGAGGCTTATCGGCGGAGCCAGACGCTCGCGTGTGCGGGCTGCACCGTCTCGCGCACCGCGTCGAGTAGATCGGCGCGCACGGATTCGATGTCGACCTCGTCACGCAGGCGGCCAGCGAACGAATCGAGGGTCCGTTCGGCGTCGTACTTGGCCCGGTAGAAGCGCCGGTCGACGGTGCGCTGGACGCGTCCGCGCAGCGGCTGGAACAGCGCGAACGACACGAGGGTGGAAGTTGCGACCGCCACCTCCGAGCCGCTCGTGACCGGCCGCAGGACCGCCTGCAGCACCACGATGCCGCCGAAGAACGCGAGGGCGATTGCCCCAGTCGTCGCGCCGTAGACGAGAGTGCGACGGATGAGGACGTCGATGTCGTAGAGCCGGTAGCGGAAGATCGCCAGTGCGATCGCGATCGGCAAGAGACCGATGGCGATGATCCCGGCGGCCCACAACCAGTTGCCAACGTCACCAGGCGTGAAGTCGCTCGCGACGAGGAGCGCGAACGCTACCGTGCCGGCATAGGCGATCCACTTGATCTGCGCGCGCTCGATCGGCGGCGACCGCCGGTAGCGCACGAAGAGCGACAGCGGTCCGGTTAGGACGGCGACGATCGTCCATGACGCACTGAGGAAAGAGATAGCCGAGATGACGGATGCCGCCACCCCATGAAGCGCAAGGGGGTTGGCGATGAACGTCGAGCCTGAGTCCGGGGTCGCGAGTGGTCCGTTCAGCTGAAGCGGCGCCTCCTTGAACAGGGTGGCGACCTCGATCGCGATGACGAGTCCGGCGATGGAGCGCTCGACCCACGTCCACCGCCCGCCGAGTCCGCGTCCGGTCGGAAAGAACAGCAGCAGCACGACGACACAACCGAGTGCTGGCGCGAACGTCCCGTTCCCCAGGATCGCCCCGAGCTCACCGTAGGGCAGCGATCCCGGTGCGCGCACCAGGGCAGCCCACGCGTACGCGGACCCCGCGAACAGGAGTTCCAACAGAACGCCCGCCAGCGCGAGGAGCCAGCCGACCGGATTGCGGGGGATCCGCGCGACGAGCAGCGCTCCGACGAGCCCGAGCGGCAGCAGCGCGATCGGGATCACGAGCAGGATCCCGAAGTAGTCGAACATGAGCGCGTCGACGGCAACGCCGCCGAGGGACAGCGCGACGGCGGCGATCGCGGCGATCCGGCTCATCGCGCGGTGCGCAGCCA
>DAITAW010000100.1:0-8699 GCA_036824055.1 Gaiellaceae bacterium
GAAAGGCACGAGCGAGCGTTCCGGGCAGATCGCGGGAACAGCGCCTGCGTGCCCTCGAGCAGGCAAACGAGGTCCGCTCGGCGCGAGCGAAGCTGAAGCGGGATCTGGCGGCGGGCGAGATCGAGCTGGCGCAGATCCTCGCCCAGCCGCCCGCGTGCGCCCGGACGGCGAGGGTGCGCGACCTGCTCTTGGTGTTGCCGCAAATCGGCTCGGTCAAGGCCGGCCGGATCTTGGCCCGCTGCGGCATCGCTCACGCGAAGACGCTCGCCGGCCTGAGCGATCGCCAGCGGGCCGAACTGCTCAACCTCTTCCGCCACTAACCCCGCTGGTGCGCTCGGCCCACCAAGGCTCCGTGCGCTGACGGTCATCGCCATCCCGCTGTGGACAACGCCTGTGGAAAGCAACCCGGCCCGGCCGGGCGAGACGCGATAAGACCGGGGCCGTCCCTGACGCGGAAACCCGCGGCTTTAGCCTGCGAAGCGCGCCGATCCGCGCGACCGGACCGACTTTTCGCACCCCACACGGCATCCGCGTAAATCGCACCCAGAAGGTCGCTCCGCAGCGCGAAGCTCCCTTCCTGCGCCCGCCAGGCCGGCGGACTGGCACGCCTACTGGCGCACAGGGCGGCGTGCGGAACATGTTTTCCCTGTATTGAGCCAAGCCCGCTTCGGTAGCGGCCTCGCGATGATCTAAGCAGCCGGAGCGCCGACAGCGAGCGGCATCCGTTTACCTCATACGCCTACGGTCACGGATCGAGTCGGGCGAGCGGATCCCGTGGCTGTCGGCCGTGATCGAGTTCGCCGACGCGCTCGACACCTCGGCCCTGTACCTGGCTACGGGACGGCGCACGGATTGCCCGTTCTGCGGTCGGTAGAGAATCGGGCCGCAACGGCGCGCTCTTCGCCTGTCGAGGGCAGACACGCGGCCGCGGCGGCAACGTCGCGGCGATGGCGAGGCGCCTTGTTCGGCGATGCGCGGCGCAAACCGGCCGTACTCACCAAGAGCCTCACCATCGCGGGGGGCGCGATTAGCGCGGAAGCCGCAACAAGAGTCGCCTGGTTGAGCGATGGGCGGAACTTGTCAGTGCGCAAAACCATGTGGCTGCCTCGCCGCTGAGCCCTCTGAGGGGTGCGCGCTGTTCAGATAGCTGAGCGGGTTTGTAGGGAGGGCTTGTCGGTCGCTGCACTGGCCGCTTCGATGCCGACGCGCGATAGTTCGCGCTGATGGTTCAGCTCCCGCGCGGAACCGTGACCTTCCTTTTCACGGACGTCGAAGGGTCGACGAAGCTCTTGCAAGAACTCGGGCCGCGATACGCCTACGTCCTCGCGGAGCACCGCCGGAAGCTACGCGCGTCGTGGTCCGCGCACGGAGGAGTCGAGGTGGACACGCAGGGCGATGCTTTCTTCGTCGCGTTCGCGCGAGCGCAGGACGCTGCGGCGGCGGCTGTCGCCGCTCAGCGGGAGCTCGCAGGCGGGCCGGTGCGCGTTCGGATCGGCATCCACACCAGGGAGCCGCTCGTCACGGGGGAGGGCTACGTCGGGATCGACGTGCATCGCGCGGCGCGGATAGCGAGCTGCGGCCACGGCGGCCAGACTCTCCTCTCGCAGACGACGCGAGACCTCCTCGACGGTCTCGAGCTTCAAGACCTGGGCGAGCATCGGCTCAAGGACCTGACGCGACCGGAGCGACTATTCCAGCTCGGTGACGGGGACTTCCCGCCGCTCAAGAGCCTCAACCGAGTCAACCTTCCGGTTGCCGCGACACCGCTGATCGGTCGCGGCGCTGAGCTCGACGACCTGATGGAGCTGGTGCGCGAGGCCCGGGTCGTGACCATCACAGGAACGGGCGGCAGTGGCAAAACACGGATCGCGCTCCAGGTGGCGGCCGAGCTCGCCGAGGAGTTCGCGGGTGGGGTTCATTTCGTTCCGCTCGCCGCGCTTCGTCAGCCGGAGCTTGTTGCGGCGCAGATCCTGGCCACACTCGGTGTACCGCGCGTCGAGGATCTCGCCGATGTCGAGGCGCTCTTCGTGCTCGACAACGCCGAGCATCTCCTCGCCGCCGCCCCGGAGATCTCCTCGTTGCTGGCGGCGGCGCCGGCGCCGAAGCTCCTCGTCACGAGCCGCGCGCCGCTCCGCATCGAGGGCGAGCGCGAGTATGCACTCGACCCGCTCGAGGCCGGGGACGCTCTCGCCTTGTTCGTCGATCGAGCGCGCGCAGTCCGCGCCGATTTCGTTCCGGATCGCGCCGCGGAGGAAATCTGTGCGCGCCTCGACCGTCTTCCCCTCGCGCTGGAGCTCGCCGCAGCTCGTCTGCGATCACTCGATGCGTCGACGCTGCTCGAACGGCTCGAGCACCGCTTGCCAATGCTGATCGGTGGGCGGCGCGACGCGCCGGAACGGCAGCGCACGCTGCGAGCGACGATCGACTGGAGCTATGACCTCCTCGCTCCCGAGGATCAATATGCGTTCCGAAGGCTCGCGGTGTTCGCGGGGAGCTTCTCTCTCGCCGCGGCTGAAACGATTGCAGACGTGGGGCTCGAGCAGCTGGACGATCTCGTCGAGCTCAGCTTGCTCAAACCAATCCGAGGTGGACGCTTTCTGATGCTGGAGACGGTTCGGGAATACGCGCTCGACCGTCTAGATGAAGACGGCGGCGCGGAGGAACTGCTGCGCGGACACGCGTCCTTCTTCGCAGGGCTCGCGGAGCAGGCCTCGGCGCAGCGATACGATCCTGCCGCGCGAGCGCTTCGCCGAGTCGAAGCAGAGTACGACAACTTTCGGGTCGCCCTGCCCTGGGCAGCGCAGACCGATCCGCCATTGTTCGTCCAGCTCGCCGGTGCGCTCGGATGGTTCTGGCTTCGGACTGCTCGACTTGACGAGGGTCGGGAGTATCTCGACGCCGCGCTGGCTGCGGACGCCGGCTCGCCTCGCATGCGCGCTCGCGCGCGCGCCTTCGCGGGGTCGATACGGATGCCTCGCGGCGATCTCGAGGATGCCGAGCGGTTCCTCGAGGAAGCGCTCCAGGTCTGGCGTCAGCTGGGGGACACGAATGAGGCCGCGTCGACGCTGATGCCGCTTGGCTGGGTCCATCTCGCTTACGACGCGCGCGGTCAGGAGGCGGCCGCGACCACGGCACGTCGGTGCTTCGAGGAAGCGTTGCGTCTGTGGCAACTCGATCAAAGCGAGCACGAGGTCGATGCGGTGAACGCTCTATGCATGGTCGACATCGAGGAGGGTCGAATTGCGGATGCAGAGGCGAGAGCAGGCACTGCGCTCGAGCACGCGTTGGAGGCCGGAAACGCGTCAGTTGAGCAGATGGCCTCGCACTATCTCGGCGATTGCGCGCTCACCCGTGCCGATTACGCAACGGCCGAACGGCGATACCGCCGCTGTCTCGAGTTGGCGTGGGAAGAGGGAGACCCGCGCCAGTCAGCGGCGGAGCTCCTCGGGTACGCGATGTCGATCGCCGGCCAAGGTCGGTATGCCGACGCCTTGCGGCTCGCCGGTACCTGGCGGGCGTTCCGCACACGCGCTGGCATCCGCGGCGGTCCTCGGTTCTGGCGACGGTTGCAGGAACGAGAGCTGGGCAGAGCGCGAAGCGAGCTTCCAGTCGACACCGCCGATAGGGCGTGGGAGGAAGGTCTGGCAGCGACGCTCGAAGAGGCGGTCGCATGGGTCTTCAGCGAGACGCCGCGCGCCTGAGACCACCCAGCCAGCCGGTCTTGATCAGCAGTCAACACCCGCGGAGTCGAACCTGCCTAGCGTCGGGCTGCGACGCCGTAACTGGTTTTGAAGGCCGGCTGTGCCAGAGGACCCCGGCCGCTCCGTCGCGGACCGTCGCTGCTTGCCGGCGGCGGCGAAGATGACGCCGTAGGTCTCGCCGTTCGTCGTGAAGTTCTCCTTGCAGGTAGTCGATCACCTCGTGAACGCCGAGCGAGCGAGCTCCGTTCTTCGTTTTGCACACGGTGGTGACGACCGCCTAGCCAGTGAGAGGGAGCCCGAGCTTGGCGGCGAGTTCTTCGAGGGTGCCGAGGCGGCGGCTGTAGTCCCGTCGAAGGGTGCCCCGGTGGAGGGCGGTCGAGTAGGTCAGGCCGGTGAGTCCAAGCGCTTCGAGGTTGTCGGGGATGCGTCCGCGGGCGACGCTGCTGCGCATTGGTATCGTCGCGCGGCCGCGCGCCCAGTTGATCGCTTGGCTGTAGGCGTCGACTTGGTCGTCGTGTCTGCCGTTTGGGAAGGTGGCGGCTTCTTCGATCAGGCTCGCGACCCAGTCGGGTGCTGTGTATCCAGCGGTGGTGTCGGGGGCGGCGCGGCCGGGGAGGTAGATGTTTCCGCTCTCGAGTGGTGGTGAGGCGGCGATCGCGCGGGTGATCTTGTCGTTGGAGACGGTAACCGGGAGCACGCCGGTGAGCTGACGCTTGAGCGCGACGATGATCTCGGCGCCGTTGGCGGATTTCTCGATCAGGATCGTGTGCGCCGCCTGCGGCCAGCGCTCCTTCACCCAGGCGTGGGCGGCGCGCATCGCCTCCTTGGTCGCGTTCAGGTTCGCGTGCCGGCGATAGCTGTACAGGAGGTAGTGGTCGGGGCCGCAGATCCCCCAGACCTGGCCGACGACGTAGTCGGAGCTGGTCGTATCTTCGAAGGCGGTGTCCCAGCTGGAGACGATCCGCTGGAAGCGCGGCAGCATGCCGACCTTGTCGCGGCTGAGATACTCGGGCGGAAAGAACTGCCACCAGGAGCGCTTCAGGAGTTCGCCTTCGGCGGCGGCGGGCCGTTGCTGCAGCTGGCCGGCGGCGCGGAAGCTGCCCATCGTCTGCTCTATCCGGGCGAGCTCGGGCTCTGGGATGTGCGCCGGCCAAAGCAGCTCACCCTCATCCTGTCGCGGGTCGTCGGGCCAGACGAACGGATGCGATGGCTCGTAACGGGCCGGGAGGCAAAGGTGGGTGTAGCCGCCGCGTTCGAGCAGGTGGCCGGAGAGGTCGCGCTCGTGCAGGCGTTGCATGACCACGACTTCGATGCCGGTTTTGGGGTCGTTGAACCGGAACCCGAGCGTGCCGTCGTGCCAGTCGAGCACCCGTCCGCGCGCCGATTCGCTCATCGCCTCTTCGAACTTGTGCGGGTCGTCGATGATGATCACGTCGCCGCCCTCGCCGGTTGCCTCGCCGCCGACCGAGGTGGCGATCCGGTGGCCGGTGTGCGTGTTCTCGTAGCGGTTGGTTCGGTTGACGTCGCTTTTGAGCTCGACGTCGGGCCAGCGTTCCTGGTACCAGCGGGAGCGGAGCAGGTCGCGGCTCCGCACGGCGTCGCGCTCGGCGAGGTTGCCGCCGTAGCTCGCCGTCAAGAAGCGGAGGTGTGGGGCGAAGGTCCACCACCAGGCCGGCCACATCACCGAAACCGTGGTCGTCTTCATGTGCCTGGGCGGTACGTTGATCAGCAGTCGATCGATCTCGCCGCGGCTCGCCGCTTGCAGGTGCTCGCAGATCGCCTCGATATGCCAGCCGGGAACGAACCTCGTCACGGGCTCGATCACCGGCCAGGCATTCTCGACGAACAGCCGGAAGCTGTTGCTGCAGGCGGCCGCCTGCTCGGCGATCAGCTCGGCGGTGCGGCGGCGCTCGAGCGCGGCCCGAATCGTCGCCGCGCTCAATTCACTCCGGGGCATCGTCGACGCTCGCTTTTTCCGTGAGCGCGAGCAGCTGCTCCAGCTCCTCGAGCGTGAGCTTGTCCGGATCGAAGGAGGATGCGGCGGCGATCCGGAAGCTGCCCTCGTCGGCGTTTGCGATCTCGTGCCGTTCTCGCTTGCCGTACACCTTCGGCAGCCGCCGCTCCAATCGCCAGGCGGCCGCGTGCCAGTCCTCCTTTGCCGCTTCCCCGATCAGCAGCACGTCGCGTGCCTCCCACTCGGCCAGCGCCAACTCGACCGCCTCAACGAAGGCGACGTAGACCGGCTCTGCATCCGCTGCCCGGCCCAACGCCATCCAGCGGTAATAGCTGCGGGCACCGACACCGTTGTAGACGGCCGCCACCTCGGGCCGAACCCCCGCCCGGACCGCATCGCAAATCAGAGCCTGCCGGTCCGCGGTCAGCTTCAACCCGGCCCCGCCGGCGTGCACGACCGGCTTAGCGGCCACTGGTAAACACCTCCCACCGCTCCCGAACGAGGTCGCAGCAACGCGGATCGAGCTCCATCGCATAACACACCCGGCCGGTGAGCTCGGCCGCGATCACCGACGTGCCGCTGCCGGCGAACGGGTCGTACACGATCTCGCCGACGCTGAGGTGGTTCGTGATCGGTGTCGAGAACAACACGACCGGCTTCTGGGTTGCGTGATCCAGCTTCGTGTCCGCTGGGCCGCCGGCGGCGGCCATCACCATCTTCGGGCTCGCCGCCCGCCACACCGTCGACTGGTTCCGCGGCCCATACCAGGGCACCCGCGCGCCTGTGCGGGTGGCGTACAGGCACGGCTCGTGCGCCCAGTGGTAGTGCTGCCGCGAGAGCGCGAACAGCCCTTTGTCCCAGATCAGCTGTTGGCGGACCTGGAAGCCAATCCGCTCCAGCCCCGCCTCCACCTCGCAGGCGCGGGCGGAGGCGACCCAGACGTAGGCGACCGTCAACGACGGGACGAGCTCGTACGCCTCGCTCCAGTCACAGCGGTCGTCAGACGCGATGCTCGTACTCGCGTGCCCATCAAGTGGCCTGCCGCGGGCCCGGCCGCTCGACGAGCCCGACCTGGTGTTGAGACCGGCGCGGTCGCGCCAGCGGTTGTCGAGGCCGATTCCGTACGGGGGATCGGTCGCGAGCAAGAGCGGAGTGGCGTTCCCTAGCAGGTCGCGAACGTGCGCCGGATTCGTCGCGTCACCACACATCAACCGGTGCGGGCCCATCTCGTAGATGGTGCCGAGCACGGAGTCGGGCTCTTCTTCCGGAAGAGGCAGTACGAGATCTGGGTTTTTCTCGCGGTGCAGAAGTCGGCGCAGCAGGGCGTCGGTCGCGGCGCGATCAAACCCGGTCAGCTCGAGATCGCCACCGCGCTCCTGCAGCTCCGCGAGCAGCTCGGCCGCGAGATCCTCATCGTCCTCACCGAACTGCCGGTTATCGAGGAAGGTCCAGGTCGCGGCGCGCAGGTCGTCGACGTCGACAAGTACGGTCGGGATCGTCTTCCAGCCCAGCTCGCGCGCCCCCTGTAGGCGCATGTTGCCGGCGATCACTTCCTTGTTCGATCGACGCGCGATCACGGGCCTCGCCTCCGTCAGGCCCCGCTCTGCAGCGAGGGTCTTTAAGAACTGGGCCCTCCGCTCCGGCCGCATCCGGCGCGGGTTCCGCTCGTTCAGCAGCAGTTCCTCGATCTTCATCTCGATGACTTCCAACATCGGTCTGCCCTCCTCGGGGTCGCGGCCATTGGTTGGCCGGCTACTCGACTTAGTTACCAACAGTTTGCAAACCGTTGATAGTCTCTGGATCTCGATATGGCGACGGGCAACACTCCGAAGGGCCGGCGCCCCGGCGCGAAGGCCGTGATCTCGATCGAGGAGCACCTCGCCCCACTCGCCGCGGCGATGCCGGCGCTGCCCACCGGCCGGGTGCGCTCGCTTGAGGAGGCGCGCGGCGCGCTCCGGATCCCCACTTCTGCCGAGGCCGAGATCCTGCAGTTGTGGGGAGCCCCGAAGGACTTCCAGCTCGTTGTTTATCCCGTTGCCGAGCCCATGCGACCCGACCGCGTTGCCGAGTTCGCGCTCCTACGCGTGGTCAAGCGCAACGGACGCGAGCTCGTCGTCGGCGACAGACACACCCGGCTGCGACTCGAGGAAGTAGGCGAAGCGCTCTGGGTCGTCTACGGCTCGATCGCGGTTGCAAACGACGGCTCGCTCGTCCTCGAGAGCCTCGGCATCGGCCCCGCCTTCGACGGCCAGCTCAGCCGCAAGGGCGACGTCGCCCACGGCATCACCAGCCCATTCCTCCGCCTGCTTAGCCCGCCACGAATCCTCGCCGCCTGCGCCGAGCAGCTCCTGATCCACCGCTATCGGCTTGACCAGATAGCACTCGCCGGCACTAAGCCAATGTCCGCCAAGCAGCGCGACTTGCTAGACCGGATCGACGAAGGCCGACCCCAGCACGCGCACATCAGCGACGACCGGCTCGCTGACTTCGCTGAGCGCTACCTCGAGCTCTACTACCGAGGCGAACCTAACCTGCGCCTCCGACTCGCCGCCGAGTTTGGTCTCACCACGACCCAAGTCCGTGACCGGACCAACCAAGCCCGCAGACGCGGCTACCTGACCGCCGGCAGCCGCGGCCGCGCCGGCGCCGAGCCTGGTTCACGGCTCCTCGAACGCGGCTGGCGCCCTCCAGAGCCCGAAACGTCAACTGTTGTCAAAAACGGCAACTAGAACCGAGGCCCGTGAAGGAGCAAATTACGCATGAACAGCCTAAATACGCTCTTTTTCGCACTGCCAAAACTGCCATCCACGCCCGGGCCAGACCAGCCGAACAGTCGCGCACTCGATCGCGCGCCACCCCGCCCCCGATCGGATCTGGCTGCACACCCGCTACTTCCAGCCGTGGCCTCGTCTCGTCTCGAAAACCGTTTCGGGCTCTTGGGTCCGACGAGGGTTCAAATCCCTCCCCCTCCGCTTCATCCCTAAAAGAGGAAACCCGCCTCGGGTAGCCGCAGACGGGTTTCAGATTGCCGGGGTATGAGGGGG